>DATJRL010000491.1:0-7966 GCA_035504785.1 Caulobacteraceae bacterium | reverse complement strand
CCGCTGTCTCGGCCCACCTCGCGGCGCTCGGCGACGTGGATCTGGGCGCCCTCATCGCCCGCGGAGACCCGGTCGACGTGCGCGGCCGCGTTCGTCCAGTAAAACTGAATGTCGAAGGCGTTCCCGTCTTCCTCAAGGCGGTCCCGCTTACCGACCTCGAGCGCCGCTCCGGCAACCTCCACGCCACCCGCAACCTTTTCCGGCTGCCGCTGTACTACCAGTACGGCGTCGGCTCGCTGGGCTTCGGCGCCTGGCGTGAGTTGGCCGCGAGTCGCATGGCCAGCGACTTTGTGCTGAGCGGAGTCTGCGAAAGGTTTCCGTTGCTCTACCACTGGCGCGTCATTCCCCGCGAGCCGACGCCGCTGGATGATGCGTGGCGCGAGCGGCGCGCACGGTATGTCGCCTACTGGAACGACTCCGCGGCCATCGAAGCTCGGCTCGAGGCCTTTCGCGCCGCTACGGCGTCCGTCGCGCTTTTCCTCGAATACGTGCCGGAGAGCCTCGACACCTACCTGAGGCGCCGCCTGAGAGAGGATCGCGCGGCTGGCGAGGCCGCGATGGTGTGGGCGCATGACCAGCTGGACGAGGTCGCGACGTTTCTGGGCGCCCAGGACGTGTCGCACTTCGATCTGCACTACCACAACGTCCTCACCGACGGTCGGGCGGTTTACGTCACCGACTTCGGCCTCGCCCTGGGGTCCGGGTTCGAACTCTCGCCGGGGGAACGGCGGTTTTTCGAGCGTCGGCGGCTCTACGACCGCTGCTACCTCGCAAACTACCTCGTCGCCTGGCTCCGAGAATTCGAAGACGCCGCGCCCAGGACCGGCGCTCTTGCCGAGCGGCTGGAGCGATATCGCCCTGTCTCCGACGTGATGGCGGCCTTCATCCTCGCGCTGCGCGAGCAAGGCAAGACCACGCCTTATCCGGCCGCGCGGCTCGAGCGCGCCTTCGCGCAAGTCGCCTAGCCACCCGCCGTCCCGAGTTGCACCTCGGGGCCGGGTGACACGGGATCGGGACCATGTTGATCTCGCATCTTGACCATGTCGAAGCGAGGGCACATTGTATGATTGTATGCATACAAACCAGCAGTCGGTTCTGAGCCGCCTCCGCCTCGACCCCAACGGGGTGCCCATCTACGTGCAGCTGCGCGATCAGTTCCTGGCGGCGATCGGGGCCGGCGATCTCGCCCCGGGCGACCAGATGCCGACCATGCGACAGGTGGCGGTGGCCCTGAAGATCGATCTCAACACCGTGCGTCACGCCTATGACGACCTGGAGCGGGCCGGCGCGATTTCTCTGGAGCGAGGCCGCGGCAGCTTCGTCACCGCCTCGCCGCCGGTGACCGATCCACCCGCCCGGGCGGCCCAGACGGACGACCTGGCCCGGCAGATCCTGGCCACGGCCGCCGCCCAGGGGCTCGACCCCCTGGCCTTGGCCGAGCGCATCACCGCGCTCGCCGCATCTAAGGAACCAACCTCATGAACAGCTATCGCGTGAGCACGGGCAACCGGCTCGCGGGTTCTCTGGCCGCGATCGCCTTCGTGCTGGCCGCCGTCGCCATCGCGACCGGTCCGGAGAGTTCTGTTCACATCGCGCTCGCCGTCGTCCTGGCGATCGTCGGCGTCTTCATCCCGCAGTCGTTGATGATCGCGAACCAGTGGGAGCGGGCCGTCGTGCTTCGCATGGGGCGTCTGCAGGGGGTGCGGGGTCCGGGCGTCTTCCTGATCATCCCGATCCTCGACCGCGTGGCCGCCTGGCTCGACCAGCGTATCCAGACCACCGAGTTCAACGCCGAATCGGCGCTCAGCAAGGACACCGTGCCGGTGAACATCGACGCGGTGGTGTTCTGGCAGATCCACGACCCCGAGCGCGCGGCTTTGGAGATCACCGACTATCGCTCGGGAATCGAACGCGTCGCGCAGACGTCTCTGCGGGAAATGGTCGGCTCGTCGCTCCTCACCAGCCTGCTGGCCGACCGCAAGCAGGGCGACGAGCTGTTGCGTAACGAAATCGCGCGCAAGATATCCGACTGGGGCATCTCGGTGATCTCGGTCGAGATCCGCGACATCTCGGTGCCGCCGGCGCTGCAGGACGCGATGAGCCGCCAGGCCCAGGCCGAGCGCGAGCGCCACGCCCGCGTCCTGCTCGGCCAGGCCGAGCAGGAGGTGGCGAGCAAGTTCGTCGAAGCCGCGGAGATTTACGCCAAGAGCCCCGCGGCGCTACAATTGCGGGCGATGAACATCATCTACGAGACCACCAAGGAACGCGGCGCCACCATTCTGATTCCGAGCGCCATGGTCGATGCGATGAATCCCGGCGGGGCGCTTGCGATGACGACCTTCGCGGCCGCCTCCCGCCCGATCGAACCGGCGTGACGCCACAGGGGGCGAACATGCGCAAACTCGACTGGTTCCTGGCGGCCGTGGTCGTCTCGTTCCTGATCGGGACCGTGGTCGTCGAGGCGGCCGGCGGCGCCATCGCGGGGCTGGCCCTGAACCCGGACCGCCCGTTCGCCGCGACCGACATTTCGGTGCGTCGGCTGATCGGCCACCTGCCCAACCCGCTGCTGCCTGGGGATCCGCGTTAGCCGCGGTGCGTCTGCTGACGTGAGCGGCGCAGGCAACTCGCCTATATTGGCGCCATGCCGGCCGACGATGTTCTTGGCGACGTCTCCGCTCCGCCCCTGATCGGCGCGGCCCTGATCAAGGACGAGGTGAGGCGTCTGCCCGACGCGCCGGGCGTCTACCGGATGTTCGGGGAGGGTGGCGAGGCGCTCTACGTCGGCAAGGCGCGCTCGCTGAAGAAGCGGGTGAGCCAATACGCCCAGGGGCGCTTCCACACCCAGCGCATCGCCCTGATGGTCGACCTCACCCGGTCGATGGAGTTCACCACCGTCCGCACCGAGACCGACGCGCTGCTGCTCGAGATCAATCTGATCAAGCAGCTGAAGCCGCGCTTCAACGTGCTGCTGCGCGACGACAAGAGCTTCCCCGAGATCGTCATCCGGCGCGAGCATCCGGCCGCGCAGCTGAAGAAGCATCGCGGCGCGCACTCGATCAAGGGCGACTACTTCGGCCCCTTCGCCAGCGCCTTCGCGGTGACCAAGACGCTGAACACGCTGCAGAAGGCGTTCCTGCTCCGCTCGTGCTCGGACAGCGTCTACGAGAGCCGCACGCGGCCGTGCATGCTGCACCAGATCCATCGCTGTTCGGCGCCGTGCACGGGCCTGATCTCGCTCGAGGACTACGAGAAGCTCGTGGGCGAGGCCGAGGCGTTCCTGAAGGGCAAGAGCCGGCTGGTGATGCAGCGGATCGCCGGCGAGATGCAGGCGGCCGCCGACGCTCTGGAGTTCGAACGGGCCGCGCGGCTCCGCGACCGCATCCGCGCCTTGTCTTCGGTGGCCCAGGAGACCCAGGTCAATCCGGAGACGGTCGACGAAGCGGACGTCTTCGCGCTGCACGCTGAGGGCGGCCAGGCCTGCGTGCAGGTGTTCTTCTTCCGGGCCGGCCAGAACTGGGGCAACCGCGCCTACTTCCCGCGCGTCGACACGGCCGACACGGACGCCGAGGTGATGGGGGCGTTCCTCGGCCAGTTCTACGACGACAAGCCGATCCCTCGTCTGATCCTGGCCAATGTCTTGCCGGACGAGCGCGAACTCATCGCCGAGGCCTTCACCCTGAAGGCCGGTCGCAAGGTGGAGATCGCCAAGCCCCAGCGGGGCGAGAAGCGCGCGATTGTCGACCACGCCCTCGCCAACGCGCGCGAGGCCCTGGGCCGCAAGATGGCCGAGAGTTCGGCGCAGTCGCGGCTGCTGGCCGGCGTGTGCGAAACGTTCGGACTCGAGGCCAGCCCGGAGCGGATCGAGGTCTACGACAACTCCCACATCATGGGCACGAACGCCGTCGGCGGCATGATCGTCGCCGGCCCCGAGGGATTCCAGAAGAACCAGTACCGCAAGTTCAACATCAAGAGCTCCGAACTCACCCCCGGCGACGACTACGGGATGATGAAGGAGGTGCTGCGCCGCAGATTCGCGCGCCTCGCCAAGGAAGAGGAGGCCGGGGAGAATCCGCCCAGGCCGGATCTGGTGCTCGTCGACGGCGGCGCCGGCCAGCTCGCCGCCGCGCTGGAGGTGATGGCCGACCTCGGGGTCGACGACATCGCGGTCGTCGGCGTCGCCAAGGGGCCGGACCGGGACGCGGGACTGGAGCGGTTCTTCATGCCCGGCAAGCCGCCCTTCATGCTCGAGCCGAAGAGCCCGGTGCTTTATCACTTGCAGCGTCTGCGCGACGAGGCCCACCGCTTCGCCATCGGCGCCCACCGCACGCGCCGCGCCGTGGAGATGCGCCGCAACCCCCTCGACGAGATCGATGGCGTCGGGCCCGGCCGCAAGCGCGCCCTGCTGGCCGCGTTCGGCTCCGCCCGCGGCGTCTCCCGCGCCTCGCCGGAAGACCTCGCCAAGGTGGAGGGCGTCAGCGAGGCCCTGGCGCAGCGGATCTACGATTTCTTCCGGAAAGCTTAGCCCGGTTGGCGGCGCGGCTCCGATCCGGTCTAAGGGCGGCGATGCGCGCGCTTCCCAACATCCTCACCGGCCTGCGCCTGGCGCTGGCCCTCTTCGTCTTCCTGGCCCTCGCGGCGGCCGCCGAGACCTTGCCGGGCGTCGTCGCAGCGCCAGAGTTGCGAGCCGCGCTGGAGGTCTGGACTTTCATCGCCTTCGTGGCGGCTGCGGTCACCGATTTCTTCGACGGCTGGCTGGCGCGCCGGCTGAACGCGACCGGCATCTGGGGCGCCATCCTCGATCCGATCGCCGACAAGGTGCTCGTCTGCGCGGCCGTGCTTGGCCTGCTGGTGCTGAAGGCGAGCGCCGCCATCGTGTTGCCCTGCGGGATGATCCTGTTGCGCGAGTTCGCGGTCAGCGCGCTGCGAGAAGTGACCGCCGGCAAGGGGATCAGCCTGCCGGTCACCCTGCTGGCCAAGTGGAAGACCACGCTACAGCTGGTGGCCCTGGGTGGGGAGCTGTTGGTGCTGGGCTGGAGCGGCTTCGGCCTGCCCTGCGGCGCGCTGCAGACCCTGGTGACCCTCGCCGCCCATACGCTGCTCTGGCTGGCCGCGGCCGTGACCCTGATCAGCGGCGCCCAGTACCTCGCCCAGGCGCGACGAACTCTGGGCAAACAAGGCTAGCGAAGTGCGGATTCAATGTCGCGACCCGGCCCGAACACACGAACAATCTCGATGGCGCGCGCATCCCCGCGATAGACGATGGTGTAGCGCCCCATCACGGACCAGAACTTCAGCGGCCTTGCCGTCAAATCCTCACGCCTGTGTCCGAGACCAGGCTGCTCGGCGAGCCGCTGAACCGCTCGCAATACAGTCTGTCGGACCCGCTCGGCGCCGCGAGGACTCCGCTCGCTGAGGTAATCGAAAATCTCATAGAGATCGCGCCGTGCGCGGGGCGAGAAACTATAGTCACTCACGTCCGATGCTGCGCTTTCGACTCAATAAGCTCCTTCAACTCCTCGAAAAACGCCTCTCCATCCACACCCTCGCCGCGATCGAGTTGGGCCATGGCTTCACTGATTTCCTCGTCGAAGCGGGCGCGGAGCCGCTCGCGCGCCTCGTCAGGCTCGAACATACTTCGCAGGGCTGCGCGCACCACTTCACTGGCCGTGGTGTACAGACCCGAATCCACCTTTTCGGCGATCCGGCGTTCGAGTTCGGGGGTTAGGGAGATGTTCATGCGCGGATAATAGCATAAACTGCGCATGAATCGCTAGTTTCCGTTATAGGTCGCAGCTGGCGGCAGGTCGGGCGGCAGGGGGATGAACTCGCCGTGGTCGAGGTCGGGCAGCTTCATGCGGCCGGCGCGCCAGTCGGCTTTGGCCTGTTCGATGCGGTCCTTGGAGGACGAGACGAAGTTCCACTCGATGAACCGCTCGCCCACCGGCTCGCCGCCGAGCAGCATGACGACCGCGTCGGTTCTGGCGGTGAACACCACGGGTTGGCCAGGCCCGAACACCAGCATCTGGCCGCCCGAGAAGGTCTGGCCGTCCACCTCGACCTCGCCGGAGACCACGAACGCCGCCCGCTCCGGATACTCGGCCGGCAATTGCGCCCGCGCGCCCGCGTTGAGCCGCCAGTGCGCATAGAACATCGGCGAGTGGGTCTTCACCCTGGCCTCGGCGCCGAAGGCCTTGCCGGCGATCAGCCGCGCCCACAGACCCTCGCCCTGGTAGGTGGGCAGGTCGTCCGGTCCGTGGTGGGCGAACGCCGGGTGGGTCTCCTCGTGCTCGATCGGTAGCGCCACCCAGGTCTGGATGCCGTGCATCCGCCCGCCGGTTCGTCTCAGGTGGTCGAAGCGCTCGGAGTGGGTGATGCCGCGGCCGGCGGTCATCCAGTTCATCTCGCCGGGCACGATGGCGATTTCCGAGCCGACGCTGTCGCGGTGGGTGATCTCGCCCTCGAACAGGTAGGTCACCGTGGAAAGTCCGATGTGCGGGTGGGGGCGCACGTCCGCGCTCTTGGGAAAGCCCGGCGCGAACTCGATCAGGCCCATGTGGTCGAAGAAGATGAACGGGCCCACCATCCGGCGGCGAGCGAAAGGCAGCACCCGCCCAACCTCGAACCCGCCGATGTCCCGCCGCCGGGCTTCGATGACGAGGTCGATCATCAGGGACTCCGATCCGGTTAGGCGCGGGTCCCTACATAGGAGCTGATCAGGCCGAGCGGCACTGTCGTCGCGTTCTTCACCGAGCGAACGACGATGCGGCTCTCGATGTTCGACACCAGCCCGAGCGACAGGATCTTGTCGCGCAGGAAGTCGTCGAAGGTGTGCATGTCGCGGGTCAGGATGCGCAGCTCGTAGTCGGCCGCGCCGGTCACCGTGGCGCACTGCACCACCTCCGGCCAGCGCCTCACCGATTGCTCGAAGGTCTCGAGATTGTCCTTGGTCGGGAGCGACAGCTTGACGGTGCAGTAGACTTCGAAGTTCAGGCCCAGCTTCTCGCGGTCGAGGATCGTCACCCGGCGCAAGATGACGCCCTCGTCCTCCAGGCGCTTGATCCTCCGCCAGCAGGGGCTGGACGACAGCCCGACGCGCTCCGCGATCTCCGCGACCGACAGGCTGGCGTCATGCTGGATCAGGTCGAGGATGCGGGCGTCGACCGAGTCGAGAACTTCAGACATCTTTTCACCCTTCCTTCCAGGGCGTCGTACAATGATATTGCCGAAACTAAGCCATTAGGGGCATGGCTTTTGCGTTCGGCTCGGCGGACTTATATGTTCTTGCAGCGGGCGTCGATAGGGGCGCCAGGAAAGAATTTGCGATGCGGCACACTGAAGTCACGCTCGACGACAAGTTTTTGCTCACGGATGGTCGCGTCTTCATCACCGGCGTGCAGGCGCTGCTCCGCGTGCTGCTGGATCGCCAGCGGCTCGACGCGCAGGGGGGCTTGCGCACAGCCGGTTTCCTCTCCGGCTACCGAGGCTCGCCGCTCGGGGGGCTCGACCAGCAGGCGGAGCGGGCCGCCAAGCACCTCGAAGCCCACGACATCGTGTTCAAGGAAGGGATCAACGAGGACCTGGCCGCGACGGCGGTCTGGGGCAGCCAGCAGGCCAACCTCTTCCCGGGCGCGCGCTACGACGGCGTCTTCGGCATGTGGTACGGCAAGGCGCCCGGCGTCGACCGCACCGGCGACGCCTTCAAACACGCGAATTTCGCCGGAACCTGGCCCAAGGGGGGCGTGATCGCGGTGGCGGGCGACGACCACGCCTGCAAGTCGTCCACCCTGCCCTCGCAGTCCGAGTTCGCCTTCCAGGACTTCGAGATGCCGGTGCTGGCGCCGGCGGACGTACAGGAAGTGCTCGACTTCGGCCTGCTCGGCTACTCGCTCTCGCGCTTCTCGGGCCTCTGGGTCGGACTGATCGCGCTCGCCGACATGATGGACTCCGGCGTCACCATCGACGTCGG
>DATJRL010000490.1:0-2221 GCA_035504785.1 Caulobacteraceae bacterium | reverse complement strand
GCGAACGCGCCGCCGGCCGAGCGGTCCCTCGTGGCGGTCAACGAGTGGCGCTTCCGCCTGCCGACGAGCCGCGATCTGGCCGACGCGGCGGAGGAGGAGAGCGATCTCGCCGCGTCGCGGCGTCTCCTGGTCGCCTGCTGGGCCGGGTCCGGGCCGGCGCCCGCGGACTGGAGCGAAGAAGATCTGAGCCTCGTGGGGGAACGGCTGGCCGAGGCCGACCCGCTCTCCGAGATTCGCCTGCATTTCGACTGCCCCTCGTGTCCGGCCTCTTTCGACGAAAGCCTGGATCTCGGTGACTTCGTCTGGGCCAAGGTCGAGAGTCATGCGAAGCGCCTGTTGGGGGAGGTGCATTCACTCGCTTCGGCCTACGGGTGGAGCGAGGCCGAGATTCTGGCGCTGAGCCCGGCCCGGCGCGGGGCCTATCTGGATCTGGCGCGCCCATGAGCGGCTACCTGGGACGCATCGTCCGGGCCGAGCACAAGCTGCACCCGCTGGCGGGGTCGGTATTCGGCGAACGCGACGCGGACGCGCCGCCGCAGGAGCCGGGCGAGCCGGCCGGCAGTGTCGAGGATCGGTCGTCGGCTCCGGCCGATCCGCCGTCGCGGTCTCCCCGACCGGCGGCGGCGCGGGAAGCGGCCGATCCGTCGGCGCCTCCCGAACACCGCGAGCCGCGGCGCGCCGCCGAGGGCGATGGTAAGAGGCTCGTCGCCGGGCAGGGCGCAGAGACCCGCGTCGACCGCGAGAGCTCGCGCGACGCGACCGCGGCTGGGCCGTCTCGTCCCGAACCCTCGGATGCGGGTCGACGGGCGCCCCGGCGCGTCGAGTCCGGCGGGCCCGCGCCGACGGTCAGCCGCCCCGCGCGAACGCGAATCGCGGCCCCGGAGGCCGGAGCCGCTCGTGCCCAAGGTCAGCCGGGCGCGCGACTTCCGACCCTCGCAAGGGCTGAGCCCGCGCCGGACGAGGCCGATCAATCGGGGCGGGAACCCCTGCCGCGGTCGCCCGCGAGACTCGAGGTTCAGCCGCCGGCGCAGCGCGAAGGCGCTCGGCCCGGCACGGCACCCCGCCTGGGTCGGATCGAAGCGGGCGAGACGCACGTTCACATCGGCCGCATCGAGGTGCTCGCCGTTCCGCAGCCGGTGCCCGCGCCGCCGAGTCCCGGACGCGAGCGGACCACCAGCCTCGCGGATTATCTCGCGGCGCGGAGCGGGCGACGCCGATGAGCAACGCCCTCGCCATCGCCGGAGTGACCGCGGTCCTGCAGCACTACCTGCACAACCTCTATCAGACGGTCGGTGCCAACTTTCCGTCCGCCGTGCGGGTCTCGTGCCTGGCGCCGGACCAGGTGCAGCAGAAGCTCACGAGCGGAGGGACGACCGCCGAAAACCAGATCAACCTCTTTCTGCATCTCGTCACGCCGAACCCAGCTTGGCGCAACGTCGGCTATGCGTCGCTGAGTTCCGACGGGACGAGGGCGATCGGCAATCCGCCGCTGGCGCTCGATCTCCACTACCTACTCACGGCCTACGGCTCCGAGCCGTGGCAGGCCGAGGCCCTGCTGGGCTACGCGGTGATGATGCTTCACGAGGCGCCGGTGCTGACGCGAGCCGACGTCGACGCGGCGCTCGCGGCGAGGGCCGGATCGTCCTACCCGTACAGCGGGTATCCGCTCAACGCCCCGATCGGGCTGTGCGGCATCGGCGGCCAGGCGGAGCTGCTTAAGATCACGCCCGAGAGCATGGGCCGCGAGGAGATGGCGTGGCTCTGGACGGCGCTGAAGGCCGACTATCGCCTGACCTACCCCTTTCGCGTCTCGGTGGCGCTGATGCGGCCCGACCAGTCCGTCTCCTACGCGCTGCCGGTGCTGCATACCGCGATCTCCGCAGCCCCGGCTTCTCCGCCCTTGATCCTTGCGATCCAGACGAAGAGTGGGCAGGGCGCCGCGCAGCAGGGCGAGACCGTGACCGTGACCGGCGAGTTCCTGACCGGCGCAAATCGAGTCCTCTTGACGAACGCCAAGCTGGGCGCCCGGCTCAAGCTGCCGACGACGGGAACGGGAAACGCGCTGACCTTCCAGTTGCCGCCGATCCCGCCAAACCCGCCGAACCTCTATCCGGCGGGCGTCTACGATCTCGTCGTTCAATGGGTCGACGCCAAGGGCGTCGTCAGCCAGTCCACCAACACGGTTCCGTTCGCGGTCGCCGCGTGGCTGCCTCCGACCCAG
>DATJRL010000489.1:0-21749 GCA_035504785.1 Caulobacteraceae bacterium | reverse complement strand
TTGCTTGATCTGGGCATAGGCCGCGGCGCTCTGCGGCGCGGCCCGCAGGTCGTCCCGGAACAGCAGGGCGTAACGGGCGTTGAGCGCTCCCTCGACGCGGAGATGGATGTGCACCCGCTTGGACCCGACCGGAGCGGCGGCGCGGCGTTTGGCCCAGTTCGCCGGCGTGGGATCGGCGCCGGGCGGCACATGGTCGTGAACAACGTCATAGTCGTCGCGGACGCGGAAGCCGGCCGCCTCGATCGCCGTCTGTAACGGCGCCAGGGGGTGCAGCCCCGCCACGCTCACCTGCACATCGACGATGTCCTTGGCGGCGAGGCCAAGCACCGAAGTCGAGCCGATGTGGTGGATGGCGCGCGCCAGCGGACCCAGGTTCTGGCGCAGCGCAGCGCCGATCCGGGCGAACTCCTCGGCCCAGCGGGTCTGCGGCTCGACGATCTCGATCGACGGCATGAGCTTGTCCTCCCAACGAAAAGGGCCGCCCCGGTCCGGGACGGCCCTCCATCGTCGACCGCGGTTGGTGTTAGGGAGGTGATCCCTTCAACCGCGACCTCTGCTTGACGCGTCAGACGCTGTCAGGCGCGAACCTCGCTCATGAGGCTCCAGGTCGCTTGCGACCGCGGTTGGAGACAATGAGACACTGGATCACCTCCTTTCATCTGTTGAACAGGAGCGGTCAATATGGGCTGCTTCGCCACGAAACGCCAAGCTCCAGCGCCGGTGGTGGCGCGATTTTGCTCCGCATGGTGCGTTTTTGACGCGGATGCAGGCTGCTTTGTCGGCCGGTTGACAGATCGTGGCGGCGAGGGGAACATCCCGGCCGTTCCTGTAGGGCGCATCGGCGACGAGCCGAAAGGGCGAGGCCCGCCTACGAAACCTCAGCCGAGCACGAGCGCCCACATGCCAACTCTCGAGACCCTGAAGAAGCAGGCGAAGCTGCTCGTCCGCCGCCATCATGAGCGGCTGCACACCGTCGCCCCACAGATCCGCAGCGCTCTGCCGCGCTTCGCCGGCCTCAGCGACGCGGAAGTGCTGGACCGGCCGTTCACTCTCGCCGACGCGCAAAGCTTGCTCGCCGCCGAGCGCGGCTACCCCACTTGGGCGGCGCTGAAGGCCAGTCTCGCCGCGGAGACGGGCGCGAAGGCGCCCGCCACGGCCGGGGCCAGGCCGAAGATGCGTCTGGTCGAGGCCACGCTGTTCGTCACCGACTTCGCCGCCTCGTTGCGTTACTTCAGCCAGGTGCTCGGCTTCGCCACCGTGTTCACCTACGGTGAGCCGCCGTACTTCGGCCAGGTGGCCCGCGACGGCGTGCCGATCAACCTGCGCTATGTCTGCGAGCCGGTGTTCGTCGGCGACGTCCGCGAGCGCGAGGACCTCTGCGCGGCCGTGATCGGCGTCTCTGGCGTCAAGGCGCTCTTCGAGGAGTTCAGGGCCGCCGGTGCGAAGTTCCACCAGGGCCTCAAGCGCCATCCCTGGGGGGCGATCGACTTCGTGGTCAAGGACCCCGACGGAAATCTGATCTCCTTCGGCTGGGGGAGCGCGGACGAGGCCTGAGCGCCTTGGCGCTAGTCGGTCGCGTCGGAGTCCGGCGCATCGTCCGGCTTCCGGCCGGGCGGGCAGGGGCCGACCCAGCGCGAGTCGATGTGGAGCTTCGACGTGCGCGGCGGCTGCCTGCCGATTGTCATCGTGGTCTCACTGTCCGTCGTGACGTGGCTCTGGAAGTCGCCCCTTGAGACGGTGTGGCCGATCATGCTGAAATGCGCGGTCTTGCACGACGCGTCGACCACGATCTCCCCCGTGAAGGTTCGCTTGATGCTGGGTTGGGCGCAGCCGTCCGGGATCTTGGCGACGACGGGCGCTCGGCCGGAGAGGCAGCTGGACGAGGTGTCCGGCGGGCCTTCTCCACTGTCCGTCGTCGTCCGCCAGAGCCCGGGCTTGAGGCGAGGCAAATCCGCGTAGGCCAAGGGCGTATCCGGCCCGTTCGCCGGCGCCTTGGCCGCGCCGGGCCCGACAGCTCCGGCGCGTTCGACTGGCTTCCCGCAGGCCGCGACGAAACACAGGACCGAAAGACCGATCACCGTCGCCGTTCTCATCGTCGTCCAGTCCCCCCAGCGGCGCGGCCCGCGCCGGAAGCTGTAACACGGCGAACTTGCGGCGGTCGCCTCAGGTCTTCTCCGGACCCTCGGCCTCGATCTTGGCCAGGAACTCGCGCAGCTGGAACAGGCTGACGTCGTCGACGGTGCCCTCGCCCTCGCGGAACGGTTGATCCAGATGGCCGATCAGGAACAGCGAATAGACGAACATGTAGCCGACGAAGACCACGATCAGCATCGATTCCCAGGCGCCCATGGTCTTGAGGAACAGCAGGACGAACAGGCTGGCGAGCACCAGCGTCTGCACCAGCACGTGCACCGAAGGTACGAACTGGATCTTCTGGATGTAAGCGACCCGGAACAGGCATCGGCGCAGGGTGTCCTGCGCGGCGCGCAGGCGCACGACATAGCGCTCCGACAGCTCGAGGCCTTGCAGCTCGGTGAAGAATGGCGAGAGGGCGTCGACCCGCGCGACGGCCGCGCTCAGGTCGGCGTGCGCCGCCTTCTCGCCCAACCCCTCCTCGAACGCCTGGACGATGCCGGCCAGGGCGGCCCGCAGCCGAGCCAGGTCGACTTTGGGGGTGGTGAGGGCAAAGTTCAGGACGTCGTCGTGGATGGCTTCGAGCGCGGTTCGGATGTCCGCCGGCATGTGCTCGGCCTCGCGGTAGTCGGCCAGAACCTGCTGCATCAGAAAGCCGATGAGGAAGATCGAGCCCGCGATCAGGCTCGGAATCAAGCCGTCGAGCGGCATGAACTCCCAGCCGATCGCGTGGATGGCCGCCTTCAGGCCGACCAGCACCACTACCACCGGCAGCACCCGCAGAAAGAGATGGAACCGCTTGGTCAGACTCATCCTGGCCGCGCCGCTCCACTGACCCACCACCCATGCCCGGCTTAGGGACCTTCCGTGACGCTTTTATGTAGCGCGCCACATCGGCCGGCCGCGATTGTCTCCCGAGCGTCCGACGACATCGTTGCCTTGACATCGCGGGCGGGTCATGCGCCCTTCCGCGCCCTTTCCGAAACGGCCCTCCAGAGACCTTCCATGCACGCCTATCGCACCCACACCTGCGGCGCCCTTCGGCTCGCGGACGTGGGCGCCAACGTGCGCCTGTCGGGCTGGATTCATCGCAAGCGCGACCATGGCGGTCTGCTGTTCGTCGACGTGCGCGACCACTACGGCCTCACCCAACTGGTGGCCCATCCGGGCGAGCCGGGTTTCGACGCACTGGACCGGTTGCGCGCCGAGAGCGTGGTGCGGGTGGATGGCGAGGTGGTGGCGCGCACGGTCGAGACCATCAACCCGAACCTGGCGACCGGCGAGATCGAGGTGCGGGCGCGCGGCGTCGAGGTGCTCTCCGAAGCCGCGGAGTTGCCGCTGCCGGTGTTCGGCGAGCCGGACTACCCGGAAGAGATCCGGCTTAAGCATCGATATCTCGACCTGCGCCGCGAAACGCTCCACCGCAACATCGTGCTGCGTTCGCGAGTGATCGACTCCATCCGCCGCCGCATGGTGGCGGCCGGGTTCACCGAGTTCCAGACGCCGGTCTTGACGGCCTCGTCGCCGGAAGGGGCGCGCGACTATCTGGTGCCCTCGCGCATTCACCCTGGGACCTTCTACGCGTTGCCGCAGGCGCCGCAGCAGTTCAAGCAGCTGCTGATGGTCGCCGGGTTCGATCGCTACTTCCAGATCGCGCCCTGCTTCCGCGACGAGGACGCCAGGGCCGACCGCTCGCCCGGCGAGTTCTACCAGCTCGACCTCGAGATGAGCTTCGCCACGCAGGAGGACGTTTTCTCCACGATGGAGCCCGTCCTGCACGGGCTCTTCGAGGAGTTCGCCGACGGCAAAGCGGTGACGCCGTATCCCTTTCCGCGCATCCCCTACCGCGAGGCGATCGCCAAGTACGGCACGGACAAGCCGGACCTGCGCAACCCCCTGGTCATGCAGGACGTCTCCGAGCACTTCCGCGGCGGCGGCTTTGGACTCTTCGCCCGCATCCTGGAGAACGCCAAGAACGCGGTCTGGGCGCTGCCGGCCCCCGGCGGGGGCAGCCGCGCCTTCGCCGACCGCATGAACGGCTGGGCGCAGGACGAGGGCCAGCCCGGCCTCGGCTACATCTTCTGGCGCGACGGCGAAGAGGGCGGGGCAGGGCCGATCGCCCGCAACATCGGCCCCGAGCCGGCCGAGGCGCTGCGCGCGCAACTGGGTTTAGGCGTCGGCGACGCGGCCTTCTTCATCGCGGGCGATCCGAAGGCTTTCTACAAGTTCGCGGGCCTTGCGCGGACCAAGGTCGGAAGCGAACTCGACCTCGTGGCCAAGGACCGGTTCGAGTTCTGCTGGATCGTGGACTTTCCGATGTTCGAGTTCAACGAGGAGTCCAACCACGTGGATTTCTCGCACAACCCATTCTCGATGCCGCAGGGCGAGCTGGAGGCGCTGAACGCGAAGGACCCGCTCGACATCCTCGCCTACCAGTACGACATTGTCGTCAACGGCGTGGAGCTCTGCTCCGGCGCGGTGCGGAACCACAGGCCCGAGATCATGGTCCGCGCCTTTGAGATCGCCGGCTATTCGGCGGGCGAGGTGGAGCGGCAGTTCGGCGGCATGCTGAACGCCTTCCGCTACGGAGCGCCGCCGCACGCGGGCATGGCCCCCGGCGTCGACCGCATCGTCATGCTGCTGGCGGGCGCAGAGAACATCCGCGAGGTGATCGCCTTCCCGCTGAACCAGCAGGCGCAGGATCTGATGATGAACGCGCCCTCGCCAGTGCAGGAAAAGCAGCTGCGCGAGCTGCACATTCGCCTCGCGCTTCCGGTCAAATAGGCCCGCGGGACCCGCGGCGGCTACTGGCCCATCTCGACGACGTATCGCGGGGCGGCGCCGTGTATGGGCGTCGAACGCAGGATCATGACACGCGGGTCGCCCTTGCAGCTGCGTCCCACAAGACCGGACGGCAGACGAGTCGTCGGCGAGGCGCAGGCCAGATCGAGTTGCTCCTGCGAAAGGCCCTTAGCGCCGCTCAGATCGGCGCCCGCGAGGCTCGCGTGGGCCAGGGTGGTGCCTGTGAAGTCGGCGCCGGCGAAGATCGCGCCGACAAGGTTGGCGCCGATCAGGTCCGCGCCCCTGAACACCGCGCGTTCGAAATGGCCCTGAGCGAGGTCTGCGCCGAACATTTGGGCGCGGGAGAAATTGGCGTCGTGGGCGTTCACCCGCGGGAGCTCGGCGCCGATCAACGTGGCGTCCTGCACGTTGGCGCGGGCGAGCACCGCCCCCATGAAATTCGCGCCGTGACCTTGGATCCCCGATAGGTCGGCGTCGGTGAAGTCGGCGTTCATGAAGTTGGAGCCAAACAGGCTGGCGCCGTGCAGCTCCGCCTTCGCCAGATCGGCCCCCGAGAAGTTCGAACCGAAGAAGGAGGCGCCTTGCAAGTCCGCGGCGACCAGCGTCGCGCCGGAAAGGTTAGCGCCGATGAAGCGGGCGTTCGGGAGCTTGCGCCCCGAGAGCTGGCAGTTCGGGCAGCTGCCGCCGATGGACATGACCCGAACCGTATCCACGCCGTCATCCCGAGCCCAGGCGCGGCTGACGCCGAACCCGATCAGCATCGCCGCGAGGGCGAGCGCGTAGGCTGGACGTGAGAGAGCTTGAGCGGCGGAACGGGACAACGTGGGTGAGGGTCCTAGAGAGCGTCGCGATCATGGCGAGAGGCGCCGCCCGCTTTTCACTGACGCTAGCCTCGTCCGCCACTTAAATCGCGGTAATGGCGCGATTTAGTTGCAGTTTCGCAGGTGAAGACCGCGTGGCAATTGCGTCGTTTCATCGCCACAGGCGCCGGTCAGCTGGGCTTGCGACAGCCCCTCGGCGCGCGCCATCTCGGCGCCCGAGAAATTCACCCCCGTCAGCGTCGCGCCGCGAAGGTTCGCACCCTCCAGGTAGGCCCCGACGAAGCTGGCGTTGGTCATATTCGCGCCGACGAAGCTGGTCCCTGTGAAAACGCCGCCGTAGGCGTCGACGTCGCGGAGGTCGGCGCCGGCGAGGCTGGCGTGGTTCATCACCGCGGCAGAGAAGTCGGCCTGCCGCAACCGCGCGCCGGTGTAGTTGCGGTTCTTCAGCCGGAGGTTCGAGAAATCGGCCTGGAAGAGATTACAGCGCGGACAGTCCGCGCCGGCTCGGGCGCGCGCGATTTCGCCGGCGTTCTGGGCCGTTGCGGGCTTCGCCGCGAGCACCGCGACGCCCAGGGTCGCCAGGGCGACGACGCCAACGGCGATCAATGTGAGGGGTTTCATTTCGGCACAAGCCTCCACGCGCAAGCGGCGGACCGCTGGGGCGTGGCAAGCTCGGGGCCAGAGTTGGGTCGGGCGCGGGCTCTCAGCCGCCGCCGGCCCGCGGCGCGCGTTCGCCGCAGGTCTCGCAGATCAGCGACTGCCCCTTGCGCACCAGGGCAAGATCTCCGCAGGCCGGGCAGACATCGGCGGCGCGGCTGGCGGGCCCGCGTCCGCCGAGCGGCAGGAAGACGAGGTTGTTGGGTGTCGCGCCACGCGAAAATCCGCGGGAGATGAAGCGCGCAGCCGGCTGCGGCGCCTCCTCGTCGGCTTTGCCGCGGCCGAGGCCGTCGGCGTTCAGGCCCTGGGGATCGACGGAGGCGAGGTCGTCGCGACCCAGGTAGCTGACGCCGAGCTCACGGAACACGTAGTCGAGGATCGACGTCGCCGAGCGGATCGCCTCGTTGCCTTCCACCTCCCCGGCCGGCTCGAACCGGGTGAAGACGAAGGCGTCGACGAATTCCTCGAGCGGCACCCCGTACTGTAGTCCGATGGAGACCGCGATGGCGAAGTTGTTCATCAGCGAGCGGAAGGCGGCCCCTTCCTTGTGCATGTCGAGGAAGATTTCGCCGAGTTCGCCGTCTTCGTATTCGCCGGTGTGGAGGTAGACCTTGTGGCCGCCGATCGAAGCCTTCTGGATGTATCCCTTCCGCCGATCCGGCAGCTTGCGCCGCGAGCGCTCCACCTCGACGAAGCGTTCGATCACCCGCTCCGTGGGCGACTCGACCGCCCGCGC
The DNA here is from genome assembly GCA_035504785.1 of Caulobacteraceae bacterium. Taxonomy (GTDB): domain Bacteria; phylum Pseudomonadota; class Alphaproteobacteria; order Caulobacterales; family Caulobacteraceae; genus Acaudatibacter. The sequence goes on along the minus strand of DATJRL010000489.1, from coordinate 14,600 downwards.
CGCGCGCGGCTCGACTAGGCCGAGATCGAAGTCGGCCGGCGCCCCGGCGCGGACGAGCCGGATCGCCCTGACGCCCGACGCCACGGCCGCTTGCAGCGCTGCGAGCGCGTCGCGTGGCGTGGCGGCGAACGGGAGGGCGAGGGTCGTGAACGCCGGCCCCCCGATCGCGCTTTCGATCGCCGCCGCCATCGCCAGACGCGGCAGGGGCCCGATCTCGCGCGACGGCGTCAGCACCGCCTTGAGCGCGTCGGACAGGTCCGCGGCGTCGCTGGGCGAAGCGAGGCCCAAGGCGAACACCTCCGCCGCGGCGATATCGTCCTCGGTGAATCCGGCGAACGCGAGTGTGTCGAACGCCGGATCGGACAGGGACTCGGTCGGTGCGCCAAGCACGTCGGCGACGAAGCCGGCGCCGATGATCGCCGGCGCGAAGGCCGCGCGCAGACCGTCGGCCAACGCCGCCTCGGCCGCAACGATCTCGTGGGCGGTGAAGCCTTTCTCGGCGAGGGTTTCGTGATTGATGGCCGGGGCGCCGGCCAGGCCGCCCCGGCCAAGCGCGGCCACGCGCAGGGTCGCCAGTTCCGGACCGGCGGCGGCGAGCGCGGGCTCGGCCAGGGTACGGATAACCTCGCCATCGCCGGTTTCAGCCAGCGTCACCGGCCCCGTCCAAGGCGACGCGCCCAGAGACACGCCACCGAGCTTGAGAGCGATCTCGGGATCTTCGCGGGCGCTCAGGCGCGCGGCGCGGGCGTCGCCGAGCGCCTGACCGACCTCGTCCGCGAGCGTCGCCGCCTGGCGATAGAGCTCGGCGGCCAACGCCCGCGCCGCGCCGCTGTCGAACGCAAGGCCCCGCGCCACGATCAACTCGGCCACGCCGGCCAGGGTGAGGGAGACCGGGCGAGTCTCATGACGGCGATAGGCGTCCACCGGCTCGGCGCAGAAGCCGACGCGGCCCTCGAGGTCCAGAGCCAAAAGCGCAAGACGCACGGCGCCCGCGAACCCGTCCGCATCGAAGCCGTCTTCGCGCTCGAACGCGAGGACGTTCACCGCGGCGCGGGGCGCGATGTTCGCCAGATCCACGGCCCTGGCGGCGTCCTCGTCGAAGGCGATGGTGAGCGCGGACGTCTCCCAGGCGAGCCCGGCCGCGGCGAGGGCTTCCGGACCCTCGCGGGCGACAACCGATACCTCCGCCACCGCGACGAGACTCGCAGTCGGTTCGCCGGCGCCTGAATCGACCTCGCATCCGGCGGCGGCCAAGGCGATCGCCTCGGCGATGGCGGAGTCGGAAATCCCGGCTTGCCGCGCGCGCCACGCCGCCCTGGCGAGCGCCTGGTTGGCCGTCAGGCTCGCACAGGCGCTGGCGTCGCCCTCGCACCGCGCCACCGCCTCCGCGACACCTCGCAGTCGCGCGATCTGCGCCGGCGCCAGCTGACTCGCCAGCCCGCGACCTGCGCGCAAGGCCGACGCCGCCGCCACGAACGCTCGCGAGCCGAGGGCCGGGTGGCGCAGGGGTGGCGCTCGCGCCGTGTCGCCAGCCACCGGGTTCACCCGGGCGCCGAGCGGAAGTTGCACCCCCGGCGCCACAATGCCCGCCAGGTAGGCCGCGGCCAGCTCGCCAGCGAACGCCAGCGCCGCCGCCTCGTTCGCGAAGACGCCAAGCGCCAAGCCCCAGGCCCCGAGCCGCCGGGCTTGTCGGCCAGGTCCGTCGCCTAGGCTGGTCGACCATGAGGCGGTCGACAGAGAGTCTGGCGCGCCGGGCGGAAAGTCCGACGGCAGGGCATCCGCCCAATCGAGCCACGCCTCCACACGCGCCGTGGTCCAGCTCGCGGGGGCCAAGGTTTCGGTCAGTTCGTTCGCCCGCTCCACCCAGCGAATCTCGGACGCCGGCCGATCGACGAGGGCGAAACGAGGCTCGAGTTGCATAAGGCGCTCTGGGCGGGCGAATCCGATACTCGCGCAGGCTAGGGCGCGTCGCCGGCGCGCGGCAATAGATGTTGCGGGCGCTCTGCGGGCCATCCACAACATCTGGGCGGCCATGCGGCGGGGCGACGGCTGGACGCTGAACCGGCCCAAACCTATAAGGACCTGCGTCCCCGCGTGCGAAAGGCCACAAGTCTCCGTGCTGAAAGCGATCTTCACCTGGTGGAATTCGGCCACCATCGGCATCCGCTTCACCGTCGCGCGCCGCGGCGTGTTCGTGGGACAGGACGACACCGGCAATCGCTACTACGAGGCGAAGGACGCGTCGGACAGTTACGACGGCCGCAAGCGTCGCTGGGTGATCTACAACGGCTATGCCGAGGCCTCGAAAGTGCCGGCCGAATGGCACGGCTGGCTGCATTACACCTTCGACGAGCCGCCGACGAAGGCCCCGCTGGTCCGCAGGTCGTGGGAGCTCGACCACCGGCCCAATCTGACCGGGACGCTCTGGGCGTGGCGCCCGAAGGGGGCGATCTCGCGCGGCGGCGACCGCGCGCCGGCCACCGGCGACTATGAGGCCTGGAGGCCGGATTGATGCGTCGCACGCGCCGGGTTCAAGCCATCGCGCTCGGCGCGATAGCGGCCTGTGCGGCCGCCATCGCCGTGCTGGCCGACCCGCCGGCCGCCAACCAGGCGCCTGGCGGCGAGACCGGCGCCCCGGACGCCGCGCCGCCCGGGGTTCCGATCATTCAAGCGCCGCCGGAGAGCGGGAGCGACCTCGGCGCGGGCAACGCGGCGGAGCCCAGGGCCCCGGCGCGGGCCGCCGCGAGCAGCGTCGCGTCCAATAGCCTCGCGGCCGCCACACCGCCGGCGACGCCGCCCATGCCCGTGCGCAGCCCCGCGGCCATCCTTCAAGCGCTGGACAAGGTCACCGCCGAGACCATGACCTTCGAGGCGCCAGTCGGGCAGCGGATCCGCTACAAGAACCTCGTATTCACCGTGAAGGCTTGCGAGACGACGGGCCTCGGCCAGGCGGCGCCGCAGGCCTCCGCCTATATCGAGATCGTCTCGGCGCCGTTGCCGAGCCAGGGCGTCACCCCCCAGACGCCGAAGGAAGTGTTCCACGGCTGGATGTTCTCGAACACGCCGGAGCTCGATCCGCTGCAGCACCCCATCTACGACGCGTGGCTGATCGCCTGCAGCGCCGCCGCGCCCAAGACCTGAGCCGGCAGGGCGCCGAAATCAGCTGCGACTGTCAGGGCCGGCACGAGCCGCCGAGCGTACTCCGCGCGCGAAATCTCCTCCGCGCCGAACTGCGTGAGGTGTTCGGTGAGGAACTGGGCGTCGAGGAGCACGAAGCCGCCGGCTCGCAGGCGCGCCGCGAGGTGGGCCAGCGCCACCTTGCTGGCGTCGCGCTCGGTGGAAAACATGCTCTCGCCGAAGAAGGCGCCGCCCAGCGCGATGCCGTAGAGACCGCCGACCATCGCGCCGTCCCGCCAGGCCTCCACGCTGTGCGCGAGGCCGAGGTCGAATAGCTCGCCGCAAAACCGCTGGATCGGCTCGTTGATCCAAGTCTCCATCCGCCCCTCGCGCGGCGCGGCGCAAGCCTCGACGACCGTCTCGAAGGCGGTGTCGATGCGGACCTGGAACCGGTCCGATCGGATGGTGCGCGCCAACCGTCGCGAGACATGGAACCGGTCCAGCGGCAGAACGCCTCGGCGCGCGGGGTCGACCAGGAACACGCGCCGGTCGTGCCGCGCGTCCGCCATGGGAAACACGCCCCGGCGATAGCAGGCGATCAGCTCCTCGACGGAAAAGCGGTCCAACTGCGCCTCGCCGGCGGCCTCCTCTTCGATCCACCCTTAGCGCATGACCGCGTCGGCGCCATTGGGCGTCAGCCCGCGCCCCTCAGCCACTCCTCCAGCCAATGGATGTGGTAGCGACCCTCGAGAATGTCGGGCTCGACGAGAAGGTCCTGGAAGAGCGGGATGGTGGTCTCGACGCCGCCGACCACCATCTCGGCCAGGCAGCGCCGCAGGCGTGCGACGCACTCGCCGCGATCTCGGCCGTGCACGATCAGCTTCGCGGCGAGGCTGTCGTAGTCGGGGGGGATCGTATAACCGGCGTAGAGCGCGGAATCGAGCCGGACGCCGAGGCCGCCGGGCTGGTGGAAGTCGGTGACCAGGCCGGGCGAGGGCGTGAAGGTGCGCGGGTTCTCGGCGTTGATCCGGCACTCGATGGCGTGGCCCTCGAAGGTCACCTCGTCCTGGCGGAACGACAGCGGCAGGCCCGCGGCGATGCGGATCTGCTCGCGCACCAGGTCGATGCCGGTGATCGCCTCGGTGACCGGATGCTCGACCTGCAGGCGGGTGTTCATCTCGATGAAGAAGAACTCGCCGTTCTCGTACAGGAACTCGATGGTGCCGACGCCGAGGTAGCCCAGCGAGCCGATGGCCTTGCGCACGGTCTCGCCGATGGCCGCGCGGGTGGCGGCGTCGATGGCCGGGGAGGGGGCTTCCTCCATCACCTTCTGGTGGCGGCGCTGGAGCGAGCAGTCGCGCTCGCCCAGGTGGCAGACCGCGCCGAACTGGTCGGCGATCACCTGCACCTCGATGTGGCGCGGCCGCGCCAGGTAGCGCTCCAGATAGACCGAATCGTCGCCGAAGGCGGCTCTTGCCTCGGACTTGGCGGTGCGCAGCGCTTCCAGCAGGTCCGCGGCGGTGCGGGCGACCTTCATGCCGCGGCCGCCGCCGCCCGCCGCGGCCTTGATGAGCACCGGGAAGCCGATGTCCGCGGCGGCGCGCATCGCCTCGTCTTCCGACGACAGCGCGCCCACCGAGCCGGGCACCACCGGGATGCCCGCGGTCCTGACGGCGACCTTGGCGGCGATCTTGTCGCCCATCATCCGGATGTGCTCGGGCCTTGGACCGATGAAGGTGAAACCGTGCGCCTCGACGATCTCCGCGAAGCGGGCGTTCTCGGAGAGAAACCCGTAGCCGGGGTGAACCGCCTGCGCGCCGGAGATCTCGCAGGCGGCGATGATGGATGGGATGTTGAGGTAGCTCTTGGAGACGGGCGCGGGGCCGATGCAGACGCTCTCGTCGGCCAGCCGCACGTGCATGGCCCCGGCATCGGCCTCCGAGTGCACCGCCACCGTGGCGATGCCCATCTCCTTGCAGGCGCGGTGCACGCGAAGTGCGATTTCGCCGCGATTGGCGATGAGGATCTTGTCGAACATGCCCTTACGCGATCACGGCCAGCGGCGCGCCGAACTCCACGGCCTGGCCATCGCCGACCAGCATCTCGACGATCCGCCCGGCGCGGGGGGCCGGGATCGGGTTCATTGTCTTCATCGCCTCGACGATGAGCAGGGTCTGGCCTTCGGTCACGATGTCGCCGACGCGGACGAAGGGCGACGCCCCCGGCTCCGGCTGCAGGTAGACGGTGCCGACCATCGGCGACTTCACGACCTCGCCGTCGTACTCCGACGTCGCGCCGGGTGCGGCGGCGATCGGCGCCGGCGCTGAAGCGGCCAGCGCCGGGGCGGCGTAGACCTGGGCGATCCCGCCGACGTTGCGCGCCACCTTGATGCGCAGGTCGCCGCGTTCGACTTCGATCTCGGTCAGCCCCGTGTCGTTGAGGATCGCGGCGAGGCGCCGCACCAGTCGCGCGTCGATCGGGTCGGCCGGGGCCTTGGTCTCGGGCATGTGGGAAAAGCGCCTCTTCTTCCTTGGTCGGGCGTTAGTCGCGAGCCAGCCGGCAGGCGGCCTCGACGGCCAGTTCATAGCTCGCCGGACCGAAACCCGACACCACGCCGGTCGCGGCGAGCGAAACGTAGGTCGTGTGCCGGAACGACTCCCGCGCCGCCGGGTTGGACAGATGGCATTCGACGATAGGAATCGACAAGGTCTTCAGGGCGTCGAGCAGGGCCACCGACGTGTGACCGTAGCCCGCGGGGTTCAACACCAGCGCCGCAGCGTCGGCGCCGGCTTCCTGCACCCAGTCGATCAGCTCGCCTTCGTGATTCGATTGCCGGAACACGACCTCCCGGCCCGCGGCCCGAGCGCGCGCTTCGCACAGACCCTTGATGTCGTCGAGCGTCGCGCGACCGTAGATCTCTGGCTCGCGCTCGCCCAAGAGATTGAGATTGGGGCCGCTCAGCACATAAATGGGTTTGGACATCCGGCCCCGTCGCCGTCCACGAATGGCGGCGCCTTGTAGCCTCGCCGTTGCCGGCTCACAAGGCGGGGTCTCACAGGAGCGACTTCAGCAGTGCGGCTGACGGTGAATGGCGAGGACCGCAGTTTCGATGGCGTCGCGACGATCGCCGCGCTGGTGAGCGCGCTCGGCCTCGAGCCGCGCAAGCTGGCTGTCGAGCGCAATCTGGAGATCGTCCCGCGCTCCGCCTACGCCGCGACGAGCTTGGCCGACGGCGACCGCATCGAGATCGTCGCCTTCGTCGGCGGCGGCTAAGAGCTCGGGCCCGTACCAATAATTGAATGTCATCCCGGAGACCCGCGCAGCGGAGTCATCCGGCATCTCCTCGCCGCCGCCGGTGCTGAGGGATCCCGGCTCTACGGTCCGCCTGAGGCGTTCCTTCGGCCGGGATGACACAGAGGGTCAGGTACGGCGCTTGAGTAGAAACCCTACCTGGGATCGTCGGTCGCGTTGGCGTCGGGGTACTTGCTGAGGTCGTCGTCGCTCTCGGCGGCGGGAGCGGTGGCGAGGCGCAGATTCTTCGAGGCCTTGTCGAAGGCGTCGCGGTTCGACGGCGAGAGGTCGGCCATCCCGATCGCGAGGCCCTTGGTCAGCGTGCCCTCGACGAAGTAGGTCTGGCCGGGATCGATCTCCAGCCGCAGCCTGTCCTTCGCTTCGGGTTCGAGCGTGGCGGTGTAGGTGTGGATGCCCGGCGCGGCGACCTGAATGAAATAGGCGCCGTTGGAAAGCTTGCCGAGCGCATCGCCATTCTCGCGCACCTTGAACCACTGCCCGGTGCCGAGCACGGTCTTGGCGCGGAAGAACACCACCTGGCCCATCCCCTTCGGCGGCGCGGGCAGGGGGACCGAGCCGGTGAGGTCCGGCGCGGCGTTGTCGAAGGCGAGGGGCGCGTTGGTCATGCCGCGCGGCGCCGGGCCGAGCGAGGTCAGCGTGACGTCCGAGGCGACCTCCGCGGTGGCGCTGGCGCCTTGCGGGAAGTCGACGTTGCCGCCGGGCACGGCGAGGCCGATGAACCCCAGCGGCCCGAACGCGATGCCGGAGAGACCGACGGCGTTGGCCTCCAGGCTGTTGTCCTTGCCGGCGGCGGCGAGCTGCAGGCCCTGCAGCGGCACGTGTCCACGCGGTCCGATCAGGTAGCGCGCCGCCAGCACCATCTTCGCCGCCTTGCCGCCCATGCCGGGCCTGGAGGCCGAGATCACCTCGCCGACGCCGGGCGTGCCGGCCCGCAGCACCAGCCGGTCGCTCACCACCAGCGGCGTCGCCAGGCGGATCGCGAAGGTGTCGCCGGTTCGCTGGATCTTGGTGCCGACCTCTTCGGCGAGGGCGATCTCGACGACCGTCCCTGCCGTCACGTGGCAACAGGGCTTGGGCGGCGGCGGATGAAGCGTTGGCGGATGGACCCGCTTGGCTGACGCTGGCCCGGCCAACGCTGCGCCCGCAAGCAGGCCCGCGGCCGCGACCCTCAGATTCCGCATCGTCATCATCTCGACTTGGCGCCTTTGCTCGGGGGATTATGGCGCCGTTCCGCCCGGTGTCACTGTGTCGAGACTGGTCACGGTGTCGGGGTTCGTCGTGGCGCGCTATAAGCCATCCGCGCCCGCTCGACGGACGCCCGCCAGTTCGCGTTGGAGCATCGCCGATGGACGGCTCGCAGATCGCCGCCGAAGACACCTGGACCGTCGCCGGGCGCGTGTTTCGCTCGCGCCTGATCGTCGGCACCGGCAAGTACAAGGACTACGCCCTGAACGCCGCCGCCGCCGAGGCGGCCGGCGCGGAGATGGTGACGGTGGCGCTGCGCCGCGTGAACCTCTCCGATCCCAATCAGCCGATGCTGACCGACTTCGTGCGCCCCGACCGCTTCACCTTCGTGCCCAACACCGCCGGCTGCTTCACCGGCGAGGAGGCGGTGCGTACGCTGCGGCTGGCCCGCGAGGCCGGCGGCTGGGACCTGGTCAAGCTCGAGGTGCTGACCAATACGCCCCACCTCTATCCGGACATGGAAGAGACCCTCCGGGCGCTGAAGCTGCTGATCGCCGACGGCTTCTCGGTGATGGTCTACGCCACCGACGATCCGGTGATGTGCAAGAAGGCCGAGGACCTCGGCGCCGCCGCGATCATGCCGGCCGGCGCGCCGATCGGCTCCGGGCTCGGCGTGCAGAACCGGGTGAACATCCGGCTCGTCGTCGAGCAGTCGAACATCCCGGTGCTGGTCGACGCCGGCGTCGGAACCGCCTCCGACGCCACGGTGGCCATGGAACTCGGCTGCGACGCGGTCTTGATGAACACCGCCATCGCCGAGGCGAAGGACCCGGTGCGCATGGCGGTCGCCATGAAGCACGCCGTTATCGCCGGCCGCGAAGCCTACCTCGCCGGCCGCATGGGCAAGCGCCGCTACGCCAGCGCCTCGTCGCCTCTGGCGGGGCTGATCTAGGCCCATTGCTCAGCCACTCAGTTACCTAACGGACTATCATCCGGGAGACCCGCGCAGCGGATTATCCGGGATTTCCTCATCGCCGCCCGTGCTGAGGAGATCCCGGCTCTGCGGTCCGCCAGGGCGGACCTTCCGCCGTCGCATTTTTCGCTTGCGGCGCCCACGACCGATGAATCGCGTCGAGTCCGTCTTGACAGCCGACGTTACCGATAATCACGCATAACGACGGCGCCCGGCCGCATCGCGGACACGCGGCCGCACGTTATTCGGCCCAGAAACTGTTGTTTCCGCGCCACACTGTCTGTCTGAACGATGTCAACCGCGCCGGTTCTGAGCGTTACCCAGAGAAATGGTGCGCTTCTAGGCGACCGACAAGCGCCAGGCGGCGGACGAAGCAAAAAACACGACCGCCCTTGCCACGCCGGGGCGGCGTCGCCCATAGTCCGGGCGACCTTGAGGAGCAATGCCGGTTTTGTGCGGGTCGATCCGATAGCGCCTTAGCGCCGCCCCCGTGAGGCGCCACGGACGAACGAGCCGATGGCGCGCCCGCAATCCGCATCTCGGCTCCTCCATGGCTTTCTTTCGCAACGACGCGGTCAACCGCATCAATCTCCACTTCGGCATCGAGTCCTTCGCCGGCGGCATGGGCGGGGTGTTCACCCTGGCGTTTCTGCTTCACGCCGGCGTCTCCGTGGCCCTCACCCTGGCGACGTTTTTCGCCGTCATCGTCGTCCGGTTCACCCTGCGCCCGGCCATCGTGCCGTTCGGCAAGCGCTTGGGCCTGAAGCCGATGGTGATCGCCGGCGCCCTGGTGATGGCCGCGCAGTTCCCGCTGCTCGCGGAAGTGCGTGGACTGGACGGCTGGCTCGTCGCCTTCGCCCTCGCTCAGGCGATCGGCGACATCATCTACTGGCCCAGCTACCACGCCTACTTCGCGGCGCTGGGCGACGCGGAGCACCGCGGGGACCAGATCGGCATCCGCGGCGCGATCTCCGCCGGGGTCGGGATCGTCGCGCCGCTGGTGGGGACCTGGGCGCTGCTCAATCTGGGACCGCGCGCCGCGTTCGGCCTGGCCGCGGCGATCCAGGCCCTCTCGGCGTGGCCGCTGCTCGCGGCGCCCAACGTCGCGGTGCCGCCGAAGGCGGCGAGCGCCGGTCGCGGCGGCCGGTTCGGGATCGCGATCTTCGTCGCGGACGGCGGGCTCGCCGCGTCGTTCTACTTCGTCTGGCAGGTGGCCCTTTTCGTCTCGCTGGGCGACAGCCTGGCGGCCTTCGGGGGCGCGGTGGCGCTGGCGGCGCTGGTGGGCGCCGTCGCGGGGCTCGTGCTCGGCCGGTTCGTCGACCTCGGGCATGGCCGGCGCGCGACGATCGTCGCCTACGCGGCGACCGCCGCGGTCGCGGTGCTTCGAGCCTTCAGCCTGGGAACGCCCTGGCTCGCCGTGGTCGGCAACGCGCTGGGGTCTCTGGTGGGCGGACTGGTGGCCCCGGCGATCATGGCCCCCGTTTACAACCTCGCCAAAGCCTCGGCCGACCCGTTTCGCTATCACGTCGCCAGCGAGGCCGGGTGGGACATCGGCTGCGGCGCGGGATGTCTGATCGCGGCGGTCGTCGCGGCGCTGGGCGGCTCGCTGGTCTGGCCGCTGCTGCTCGCCCTCCCGTGCCTGGTCGCGACCGCCTGGCTGCTCTGGCGGTACTACGGCGATCATCCGGAGCCGATCGGACCGGATCTCCTCGCCGCAACGCCGCCAGCGTACCTCGCCGAGTCGCACCCGCCGCCCTGAGCCGCGTTAGAGCGGGGAGCCGATTCGAACCCTCACCCCGGAGCGGGAGGAATCTCGGCGTGCATTACGGCAGGACCCGAAAGGTGAGGGTGATCGAGGCGCCCGGCGCGCACCAGTTGGTATCGTAGCACTGCGCCGGCTTCAGGTCCGTGCCGCCGTAGCGGGCGTCGAGCGTCAGCCGCCGCCAGAAAGCGGTGACGCCCGCGTCCCAGTGGTCGCGATCCGGACCCCGGGAGATCCATAGGCGGCCGCCGGTCGCGCTGAGGCTCAGCCAGGGCGTGAGCGCGTAGCTCGCCATCGCCTTCAGGTGCAGGGCGGAGCCTTCGCCGCCGGAGTAGTTGGGCGAGACGGCGGCCTGGGTCTTCATGGTCAGCCGGCCGAACGCGCGGGAGAGTTCGCCCTGCGCCTCGAAGAGACCATAGCTCGGCTCGCCGTTTCGTTGGTCGGGGAAGGTGACGTCGAGGAGCTCGAGATTCACCTCCATCCCGCGCAGCTGGAACCGTTTGCCGGCGTAGAGGTCCATCTCGAAGTGCGTCGGCGGCGTGTCGAGGAACTTCACCCCCGTGAACACGGCGCCGGCGTACCAGCCGTCGTTGCGATAGCAGTGGATATTGACCCGCCACGTCGGCTGACGATCGCTTTCGCTGAAGCCGTCGAACCGGTAGTCGCTGTCGGCGCTCGCGGCGAGGTAGATTCCGGCGCAAGGCGCGGATTGGGCCGGCGCCGGCGCGGGATCGTCGGCGAAGGCGAAGCTCGCGGCCATCGCGGCGCCCGCGCCCACCGCCGGAACCAGTCGCCACCGCATCCAATCCGCCTCCGCTCGCTGGCAAGAGGACTAGCGACGCGCTCGAAATCGACCTACTGAATACGGATCATGAGTGATATCGACACCAACGAGATCAGGCGACTGGACGGGGCCTTGCTGCTGGTGTTCCGCGAGCTGATCCGGCGTGGCCGCACCACAGCAGCGGCCGCCCATCTCGGTCTCAGCCAATCGGCCATCAGCCACGCCCTCTCACGGCTTCGCGACATCTTCGGTGACCCGCTCTTCCTGCGTCGCCCGCACGGGCTGGAGCCGACGGCGCGCGCCCAGGAGCTGGCGCCGCGGATCGAGGCGTTGATCGAGCAGATGGGCGCCGCGCTCCGTCCGCAGCCGCGCTACGATCCGGCCCGCAGCAGCCGCTGGTTCGGGGTCTCCGGAACGGAGTTCGTGCACGGGGTCGTCGGGCCGGCGCTGGTGCGGAGGATGCGCGAAGCGACCCGGGTCGGAGGGTTTACATTCCAGTTTCTGCGCGGGTACCGGGCTCTGGATGCCCTGCGCCGTGGGCAGATCGATCTCGCGCTCGGGCGCTTCGAGGGCCTGCCGTTCGGCTTCGCCGCCGAAGACCTCTACGAGGATCGCTACTGCGTCGTGGCGCGCAAGGGCCATCCCGACATCCAGGGGCGTGTCGAGACCGAACAGTGGCGGCGCACGGGCCACGTGTTCGTCGGCTCGCTCTCGCCGAGCGACGAGGTGTTGGGCCCGGCCGTCGGCGAGGACCCGTTGCCCAGGCCCGGCGACGTCGCCACCACCGCCATCGTGCCGCGCTGGGAGATGGCTCTGGAGATGGTCGCGGGCTCCGACGCCATCGCCACCGGCCCGCGCCGCCTGGCCGAGGCGGAGGCCGCGCGTCTCGGCCTGCAGGTGCTGGACCCGCCCTTGCCCACGCCGCCGCCCTGGACGGTTGTCATGGCCTACCGCGACGCGCCCGATCCGGGCCTGGCGTGGTTCCGCGATCAGGTGCAAGCGGTTTTGGCCTGAGCCCTTCGGCGGACGTTTCGAGGCGCGGGCGGCGGGTCTATGCTCGCCGCGGACGATCCGATCGGAGCCTGCCGTCATGCCCTTCGCCCAGCTCTCCAGGGTGCGCCTCGAATACTTCCCGCACGGCGACGGGCCGGAGCGGGTGGTGTTCATCCACGGCTTCCAGGCGTCGGCGCCGATCTGGCGGATGACGCAGGAGGCGCTGCCGCCGGATCGCTATTCGTCCATCGCCATCAATAATCGCGGCGCCGGCGCATCGGAGGCGCCGGCGGACGAGGCCGATTTCGGCTGCGAGGTCTTCGCCGACGACGCCTTCGAGCTGGTCAGCCAGCTCGGCTGGAAGGACTTCACCCTGGTTGGCCACTCGATGGGCGGGGCGACTGTCGCGGCCTTCGCGGTCAAGCACCCCGGCCTGCTGAGGGGCTTGGTGCTGCTGGATCCGGCCGATCCGGACGGTCGGATGCGGGATGCGCCAATCGCCGAGGTGGATGCCGCGATCGATCGCGCCGTCTCGGCCCTCATAGCGCGCCGTGACGCGGCTCGGCCGGGCGAGGGCATCGACGCCCGGGGCGTCGGCGCGCCGCCGGAGCTGATGCGCCAGCTCGACGCCGACATGCGCGCCGCGCCGGAGCGGCGTTTGCGGGGCTCGATGCGATCGATGATGACCCTGCGGCTCGGCGAGCGGGTGAAGTCGCTGCCGATGCCCGTGCTCCTCGCCGGCGGCGACGCCGACGAATTGATCCCGGTCGCCGCCATGCTGGCCACCTGGGCCAAGTATCCGACCGGGACCGGCCTCTGCTTGTGGCACGGCGTCGGCCACTCGCCGAACCTCGACTGTCCGTCCGAACTCGCCGCGCTTCTGCGGAGGTTCATCGAGGTGACCATTCCGGCCCGCGCGAAGGCCCCGGCGGCTTGAGCCGGCGTCGGGGTTACCCCACCTAAGGCATCGGTCAGCGGAGACGCGGATGGCGCAGCGAAACGTGGCGGTGATCGTCGGAAGCCTGCGCAAGGCCTCTTTCACTCGCAACGCCGCCAAGGCGCTGGTCAAACTGGCGCCGGCGAATCTCGTCTGCGAATTCGTCGAGATCGGCGACTTGCCGCTCTACAATCAGGACCTCGACCCGAACACGCCGCCTGAGTCGTGGGTGAGGTTCCGTGACGGGGTCCGGCCGAAGGACGCGGTGCTGTTCGTGACGCCCGAGTACAATCGCTCGGTCCCGGGCGTGCTGAAGAACGCCATCGACGTCGGCTCGCGGCCCTACGGCCAGAGCGTCTGGTCGGGCAAGCCCGCGGCGATCGTCTCCACCTCGCCGGGCGCGCTGGGCGGCTTCGGCGCCAACCATCATCTGCGCCAGTCGCTGGTCTTCCTCGACATGCCGGCGCTGCAGCAGCCGGAGGCCTACATCGGCAATGCCGGCAAGCTCTTTACCGAGGACGGGGAGGTGACCGACGACGGCAGCCGCAAATTCCTCGCCGGGTTCATGACCGCCTTCGCGGCCCTGATCGAGCGGGTGAAAGCCTAGGCGATGGCGCTCCGGGCCTTTGCCGCGGCGCTCTTGCTGGCCGCCTGCTCGGCCCAGTCGGCCGGCCTCGGAGCCAGCCATGGTCCGATGGTGGTCGAGCTCTTCACCAGCCAGGGCTGCTCGTCCTGTCCGCCGGCCGAGGCGAACCTCGCCGCCGTGGCCGACCGGCCGGACGTGATCGCGCTCAGCTTCGGCGTCACGTACTGGGATCAGCTCGGCTGGAAGGACGCCTTCGCCCAGCCGGCCTTCACCCAGCGCCAATGGGACTATGCCCACGCGTTCGGCCAGGGTGACGTTTACACGCCGGAGATCGTCGTCGACGGCCGCAAGCCGGGCGTCGGCACGGGCAAGTCCGACTTCGCGGCCCTGATCGGTTACGGCGCGTCGACCAAGCTTGCCGGCCCGGCGATCGCCCTGACCTCCGACAGGGCGACCATCGCCGCCGGGCCGCGGCCGTCCACGCCGGCGGACGTCTGGCTGGTTCGCTTCGACCCGCGCGTGATCCGGACGCCGGTCGGGCGGGGCGAGAACGCCGGCAAGACCCTGCCGCAACGCGACGTCGTGCGCCAGCTGAGCCGGCTGGGAGGCTGGACCGGCGCCGCCGCCAGCTTCCGTCTGAGCCCTCCCTCCGACCCCGCCTGGCGCGCGGCGATCCTGGTCCAAGCCCCGCGCGGCGGACCCATCCTCGCCGCCGCCAGGTCCTGATCCTCTGTCCAGAAGGAGCTCTCGATGATCCGCAAAGCGCGCGCCGCCTGGCGCGGAACCGGCCGGGATGGCGACGGCGACCTATCCACCGACTCCGGCGTGCTGAGCCAGACCCCGTACTCGTTCAAGACGCGCTTCGAGAACGAGAAGGGGACCAACCCGGAAGAGCTGATCGCCGCCGCCCACGCCGGCTGCTTCACCATGGCGCTGGCCTTCGCCCTGCAG
>DATJRL010000488.1:0-11190 GCA_035504785.1 Caulobacteraceae bacterium | reverse complement strand
CGCGGCACGCCGCTGGCCTGGGAGTGGGTGGGATAAGCATCCTTCTCCCCTTGCGGGAGAAGGTGGCCGCGAAGCGGTCGGATGAGGGGCAGCGCCAAAACCGTTGATTTCCTTGTCGAACGCCAGCTTCAAGGCGCCCATCGACCCCCCATCCATCGCCGTTGGCGACACCTTCTCCCGCAAGGGGAGAAGGCCGGTTAGGATGACGCAATGGATCGGCGGCACACGGCGGCGGACATTGCGCACTTCCAGCGCCACGGCTGGGTGCTGATCGAGGGGCTGTTGCGGCCCGGCGAGATCGAGGCGGCCTATCCGGGCCTCTTCCAACTCTACCCGACCCCCGAGGCCTTCCATGCCGGCGACGACGAGCGCGGGGCTCCCTACCGGCAGGGCGCGGACCTGCGCGCCAACCAGGGGAGCGATCCGCGCTTTCGGCCGCTGCAGTTCGTCGGCCTGAAGGAGTTTCCCTTCACCGACCAGGCGCTCAACCTGCTCGCGCTGCACCCGGCGATCCTCGCCGCCGCGGAAGACGTGCTCGGGACGCGCGACGTCCGGCTCTACCAGGCCGAGACCTTCGCCAAGTACACCGGCGTCACCGAGTACGATCAGCCGCTGCACGTGGACTACACCAACCACCTCATGCTACCGCCCCGCCGCGACGGCCGCTGGCGGCAGGCGCAGATGTTCCTCTACCTCAGCGACGTGACCCTGCCACATGGCGCGACGCGCATCGTCAGCCGGGAGTTGACCGGGGGCGCGCCGCTCGCCGACCTGACCTTTCCCGGCGCGAGGGTCCCGGCCGAGACGCGGGCCGCGTGGGAAGCCGCGGCGGTGAGCGCGGTCGGGCCGCGCGGATCGCTGCTGATTTACGGCGCGGACGTCGTGCATCGCGGCACGGAGATGACCCTGCCCGGCGGCGGCCGCTTCTTCTTCAACCTCGCGTACCGCGCCGCCGGCGCCGACTGGGTCGGCGCCAACCCCTGGCCTCGCAAAGGCGTAGCGCCGGGCTGGCAGGGCCTGGTCGAAGCCTGCAGCGTCCGCCAGCTCGAGGCCCTCGGCTTCCCGCCGCCGGGTCACGACTACTGGGACGCCGAGACCTTGCAGGGAACGCAGGAGCGCTATCCCGGGCTCGATCTCACGCCCTGGCGAGCGATGCTCCGCTGACCTCGACGCGGCAGCCGATCAGCCAGGGTGAAGCGGCGCCCTGCATATGACCAGAAGGCGCCGCGTCGTCGGGGAAAGCTCGATCCGGCGTTGACGAGGAGCCGAGGCTCGGTTGCTCTCACCGGCGCATGTGGATAGGGGCTTGCCTATGACAGCGGCGGCCGAGACGTCCGAACGCCCCGCGATCCGGCTGCGCCCGGTTCACGTTATCGCCGTGGCCGCTGGCAATGGGCTCGAGTTCTTCGACTTCCTGATCTACGCCACCTTCGCCATCTTCATCGGCAAGGCCTACTTCCCGACCCACGACCCGAGGATCAGCCTGCTGTTGTCGCTGGCGACGTTCGGCGTCGGATTCGTCCCCCGTCCGATCGGCGGGATCGTCATCGGACTCATCGGCGACCGGGTCGGGCGGCGGCCGGCGATGCTGCTGTCCTTCGGACTTATGGGCGTCGGAGCGCTGGGCCTCGCCGCCACGCCGACGTACGCCCAGATCGGCATCGCGGCGCCGATCCTGGTGATCCTGGCTCGCCTGGTGCAGGGCTTCGCGCTGGGCGGCGAAGTCGGCCCGAGCACCGCCTTCCTGGTCGAGGCCGCGGGCGACCGGCGGCGGGGCCTGATCGGGTCCTTCCAGAGCGCCAGCCAGGGGATCGCCATGCTGGCGGCGTCGGGCGTCGCCATGCTGCTCGCCTACCTCCTGCCCCAGACCGACCTGGCCGCCTGGGGCTGGCGACTCGGGTTCTTCGCCGGCCTGACGATCGTGCCGTTCGGACTCCTCGTACGCCGCAGCCTGCCGGAGACCGCGCCACCGCGGCTCGTCTCAGCCCCGCTGCCCCCGGATAAGACGCCATGGGCCATCGTGGCGCTGGGCGTGATGATGCTCGCGTCGGGCACGATCAACACCTACGTCGCCTCCTACATGACCACCTTCGCCATGGACACCATGCACCTTTCGGCGAAGGCGGCGTTCGGGGTCGGGGTGGTGAACGGCGTCTGCGCCCTCGTCTGCCTCCCGATCGGCGGCTGGCTCTCGGACCGCTTCGGCCGGAAGGTCGTCGCCATCCCTTCGGTCATTCTTTCGACGGCGCTGCTGCTGCCGGCCCTGAGTTTCGCCCTCGCGCACCCATCGGCCTGGGCGCTCGATGCGGCGGCGGCGGTCGTGGCCATCCCAGGCGCGCTGGGATCGGCGGCGATCCTGGTGGCGATCACCGAGTCCTTCCCGCCGAGCATGCGCTGCCTGGCCGTAGGGCTCGTCTACGCCGGCGCCATCACGGTGTTCGGCGGCTCGGCGCAGTTCGTGGTGCAGTGGCTCGTCCTCGCCACCCATCAGCCCATGGCGCCGGCGTACTACCGCTTCGCCGCCTCGCTCGTCGGCCTGGCCGCGTTGGTCCTCCTGCCGGAGTCCGCACCCGTCCGCCGCGCGGCGACGCCGACATCCGCGCCGGTCCTCGCCAGCGCCTGACGTCGTCTAGGCGAACACCCGACCGCGAAAATCCGCCAGAATCGGGTGGAGCGGGATGACGAGGGTGTCGTCCGCCGCACAGCTCTCCGCATCGTAGCGCTCCACGATCTGGGCGGAGTCGCGCCCGACCAGTGCAACGCACCCGTCGAGCCGCTCGATGTCCGGCCAATCGCGCAACGCGTCGAACACACGGGCATGCCCGACCGCGAACGCATCCGCGGCGCCGCCCAGGCAACGCACGCTCACGCTCAGAACCGCGAACGCGACAAGATCCGCTAAGGTGAGCGTCGGGCCCAGGTCGAGGCCGGCCCGATCGAGCAACATCCGCTCGCAGCGGCGCAACGCTGACGGCGGGAGGCCGACGATCGCAGCGGCGGCGGCCCGGTCGAACCCGGGGCTAGCTCCAGCAGGCGATGCGACAGGGCACATCGTGGTCCTCGCAGATCCGGCTGAGGCGCGCGACCGTGTCGTGGCCGCCGCTCAGGATCTCGGCCGCCAGCGCGACGGCCAGGCGGCCGACCTGATCCGGGGCGACGCTGAGCGTGACCTCTTCATCGTCCAAGCCCCAGGCCGCGTCGGCGCCGGCGCCCATTTCATGGCTGCGAAGCGTGATGGCGCCGTACCGCTCGACAGTCAGGGTCACACGCCGGAACCGCGTCCCATCGGAACGAGGCGCCAGCTCAAGTCTGGCCTGGGTCATCGAGGTCGCTCAACTGATCGTGTTGAAAAGCTCGCCCACCAGCGGGCGGGAGATGAAGCCGTCCGGCCCTCGCGGGAGGTCGCCCTCGACCGTGGTGCGGTGCACGATCCGCTCGCCCCGGATGAATTTCGGGTCGATCGGGCCGGCGTGGGCGACGGCGCGGTTGTCCCACACCACGAGGTCGCCCTCATTCCAGCGCACGCGGGCGTGCAGGTCGGCGCGGCCGGCCAGCTCGTCGTTCAGGTAGTCCAGCAGCGCGGCGCTCTCGCGCGGGCGCAAGCCATGGATCGCCTTCACGAAGGCGGTGGCGAGGAAGAGGTGCTTGCGGCCGGTGTCCGGATGGATGCGCACCAGCGGGTGCAGCGCCGCGAACGGGCCCGGCTCTCGCCCATCGAAGCGGGGGGCCGGCGGGCGGCCCACGGCCGCATCATCGCGAACGTGGATCGCCTGCAGCGTGTCCAACCATCCGCGCAGCGACGGCGAGAGGCTCTCGTAGAGGGCTTCGAGGTTGGCGAACAGCGTGTCGCCACCGGCTTCCGGGATCTGGATCCCGCGCAGCAGCGTGACCGAGGTGGGGTTGGCGACGAAGGTAATGTCGATGTGCCAGCCAACGCGGCCTCTCGGCCGCACCGCCGGACGGAGCGGATGGTCGATGTCGAGATCGAAGCCCGCATACTCGGAGCTGTCGCGGCTGAGGACGTTCTCCATGATCTCGGGCGCCTCGGTAAGGCCGTTCCGGATCGGGTGCGCGGGCGTCACGCGGCCGAAGGTCCGCGAGAAGGCGATCTGCTGCTCGTCGTCGATCTGCTGTTCGCGGAACACCAGCACCTTGTGGTCGAGCAGCGCCTTGCGCACCGCCGACCGGGTGGCGGCGTCGAGCGGGCGGCGCAGGTCGACGCCAGTGACGTCCGCTCCCAGAAGCGGCGTTATTCGGCGCAGATTCAGCTTCGTGGCTGGGCGTGTAATCTCGAGGGTGTCGGACATGCGGAGGACTCCGGTTGGTTTGCGGTCGGGTTTCAGGGACGGTCGAGTTCGAGCCGGAACAGCTGGATCACGGTCTCCTGGGTGCTCGGGAAGAAGGCGCTCTTGAGCGCGACGGCGTCGAAGGCCGGCGCCGGAAGCGCGGAGAGCGACGAGGCCGCGGCCGCGGCCTGCAACGCCTGGCCCTGCAAGCCGGCGCTTCGGGAGACGACGGCTTTGGCCCGGTCAGGCGAGAGCTGGCTCGCCGTGGCTTGCAGTTGCAGCAGCGCGAACGGAAAGTCGTAGGCGACCAACGCATAGGCGGCGGGGGACCTTCGGTGTCCGCGGCCGGACGGATCGATAGCGGCCGCGATCCGCGCCTTGGCGATTGGATTTAGGACGAAATAGGCGCGGGCGGCCTGAGCCCCGAGGATCGGGTCGAGCGTCATCAGCGCGTGCAGCTCGGTCACCGCCGCGCGCAACGCCCCATCATCCCCGGACGGCGCCGGTGCGGCAATCGGAACGATCTGGGCTGTCATTGACTATTCCTATCTCGCACGTAGGAATAATCAGGAATAAGGCCGGCGCCACCCAGGATTTCTATCCGAGCCGACAGTCCCCCTGAACTTGGAGCCGCGGCTCGAAACGACGCCTACCCCACGGCGTTCTTCGGCACCTCGCGGAACGGACGGTCGTCGGCCGAGCCCGGCTCCTTCGGCATCCGCAGCACCCGCTCGGCGATGATGTTGCGCTGGATCTCGTCGGTGCCGCCAGCGATCGACACCGCCGGCACCGAGATCAGTATCTCCGCGACGATCCCGTCTTCCGGGCCGTCCGGGCCCGACAGCATGGCGTCGGCGCCGGAGATCAGGGTGTGGACGCGGGCGGCGGCGCGGGCGACGTGGCTGGCCGCCAGCTTGCCGAGCGAGCCTTCGGGCCCCTGCGGCCGGCCCAGCGCCTGGGCGGCGCGGGCGCGCCGCGCGGTCCACTCGGCGCTGCGGGCGAGGATCAGCAGCTTGGCGATCTCCTGGCGGACCACCGGGTCGTCGATCTTGCCGGTCTCCTTGGCCCGCTTCAGCACCAGGTCGACGCGCCCGGCCCGCTGCGGGTACCACTTGTACGGCTCCATGGTCGTGGCGACCTCGGCGCGCTCTTCGTCGTAGATGCGGCCCTCGCGAACCGTGGTGCTGGCGCCTGCGCCCACCGCTCCAACGCCATCGGCGCCGCGGCGCTCGTGCATCAGCGTCGTCGTCGCCACCGCCCAGCCGCCGCCGAGTTCGCCGACCAAATGCTCTTCCGGAACCTCGGCGTCCGTGAAGAACACCTGATTGAACGAGGCGTGGCCGTTCATCTGCCGCAGCGGGCGAACCTCGACGCCCGGCTGATGCATGTCGATAACGAAGAAGCTGAGCCCTTGGTGCTTGGTGGCGTCCATGTCCGTGCGCGCCAGCAGCAGCCCCCAGTCGGCGTGGTGGGCGCTGGTGGTCCAGACCTTCTGGCCGTTGACGATCCAGCGGCCGTCCTTCCGCTCGGCTCGGGTCATGGCGCCGGCGAGGTCGGAACCGCTGCCAGGCTCGCTGAACAGCTGGCACCAGGTATCCTCCCCGGTGAGGCTGCGGCGCAGGAACTTGCGTTTCTGAAAGTCCGACCCGTGGGCGAGCAGCGTCGCGGCGGCCAGGGTGCGGATGCCGGTGCGCGCCACGCCCACCGCGCCGATCCGACGGATCTCCTGGTCGACGACCGCGGCGAGCGCCGGCGACAGATCGCGTCCATACCAGGCCTTGGGCCAGGTCGGCGCGCCCCAGCCCGCGTCGACCAGCTTCTTGCGCCACTCGACCAGGCCCTGGTCGGGGCTCCAGTTGGCTTGCAGCCAGGCGCTCACTTCCGCGCGGAGGGCGGCCTCGGTCGATTCGGTCATGATCGTCGCCTCCGACATCAGTGCCCCCAAGCCCGCAGCATGCGCTCGCGATGCCACGTGGGGTCGCCGAGGAACACCTCCGAGCTCTTCGCGCGCTTGAACCAGAGGTGGGTGTCGTTGTCCCAGGTGAAGCCGATGCCGCCGTGGATCTGGATCGTGTGGATCGCGGTCTGCAGGTAGGCCTCGGAGGCGGCCGCCTTGGCGAGGGAGGCGAGCGCGGGGAACTCGGCGTCGTCCTCGGCCGCCGCCTGCGCGGCCTGGTAGGCCGCCGACTTGGCCAGTTCGACCTCGAGCAGCATGTCGGCCTGTTTGTGCTTCATCGACTGGAACGAGGCGATCGGGCGACCGAACTGCATGCGCAGGTTCGCATAGTCGAGCGCCGATTCCCGCAGGCGCTCGGCGCCCCCGACCATCTCGCTGGCCAGGCAGGCCGCGGCCTGGGCGAGCGTCTTGGCGAACGGCGCCGCCGCGCCGTCCTCCACGCCGATCAGGTCGGCTTCAACCGCGGCGAATTCGAGCCGCGCGATCTTGCGGGTGGGGTCGAGCGGCTTCAACGCCCGGCGCGTGAGCCCGGGCGCGTCGCCGCGAACCGAGAACAGCGACAGCCCCTCCTCGCCCTCCGAACCGGGGCGTCTGGCGAGCACGATGACCAAGTCGGCCGCGACCCCGTCGAGCACGAAGCTCTTCACGCCGTCCAGGCGGAAACGGCCTTCGGCCGGCGTCGCGGCGACGGTGGTCCCCGCCCCGTCCCAGCGCCCGCTGGGTTCGGCGAACGCCAGGGTGGCGAGGGCCTCGCCGGCCACCAGCGGCGGCAGCAGGGCCTGCTTCTGCGCCTCGGTCGCCCCGTTCAGGATCGCGGTCGTCGCCAGCACCGTCGAGGCGAAATAGGGCGCGCAGACCAGGGCGCGGCCCATCTCCTCCAGCACGATCCCGAGCTCGACGAAGCCGAAGCCCTGGCCGCCGTATACCTCCGGCACGTGGACGCCGCAGAGGCCGAGCTTGTCGTTGAGATCGCGCCACGCCGCGGCGTCCCAGCCGGTCTCGGTCTCCATCAGACGGCGCACTGCCTGCGGCGTCGAGGTATCCTCGAAGAACCGCCGCAGCACCTGTCGGAACTCCTGCTGCTCGGCGGTGAAACTGAACTGCATGCGCGTCTCTCCCGCGGCCGGACGGTCGTCGTCCGGCGACCATATACGTTCTGGGGGGTGCGTGGGGATATGCGAGCCACATCGCGCGTCTCGGGACTGTCGCCGGGACGGCGGCGGCGCTAAGACATCCATCGTGGTTGCAGCAGCGCTCCCTAGACGGGCCGTGCGGCCGTTGCGGCTGGTCGCGGCGCACGGCGGGCCGCGCGCTCGCGGCGTCGCCATCGGCCGGGCCTTGAAGACCGAGATCGCGGCGCACCTCGATGCCTGGCGCGGCTCGATCGTCCCACCGGGCGGCGGCGACGTGCGCGACTATGTCGCCGATCTGCTTCGCGAAACCGATTTCAAGACGGCGATCCGGCGCCACGCGCCCGACCTGCTGCAAGAGATCGAAGGCATGGCCGAGGGCGCCGGACTGGCGCCGGACGACATTCATGCACTGCAGCTGCTCGACGAGGAGTGGGCCTACCGAGCGCGCCGCTCCGCCCAGCGGAGCCCGCAGAAGTGCAGCAGCCTCGCCATCGCTTCGTCCGACGGCCCGACCTGGATCGGCCAGAACATTGACCTCGGCGCCTACACCGACGGCTATCAGGCGATGCTGCGGATCGGCCCGGACGGCGACAAGCCGGCCGCGCTGGTCTTCACGACGGCGGGGATGATCGGCCTGATGGGGGTCAACGCCGCGGGCGTCGGCGTCTGCGTCAACGCCTTGCCGCAGCTGCCGAACGCGGCCGAGGGCCTGCCGGTGGCGTTCGTCCTTCGCCGCCTGCTGCAAATGCACGGTCTCGACGAGGCGTCCGAGCTCGTGCTGAGCCTGCCCCACGCCACCAACCAGCATTACGTGATCGCCGCGCCTGGCGGCGTGCGCTCGTTCGAGGCCAGCGCCGCCGGCGTCGTCGAGCACCGGCCGGACGATCCCAGCCGCGTCTTCCACACCAACCACCCGCTGACCGCGCTCGCGTCGCCGGAAGCGCCAGGCGCCTGGGAAAACTCCGAGGCGAGGCTGCGCTCGCTGACCGATCGCCTGGCGGCCGGCGCTCCGGGTCTTGGCGAGATCGAGGCGGCGCTTTGCGCTCGGGACGATCCGAGCCACCCCGTCTGCCGGTCCGGCGGCGGCCGCTACGGGTTCACCACGGGTTCGATGATCTCCGAGCTGTCGCCGGGGCGCGTCGCCTCCTGGGCCAGCGCCGGCCCGCCGGACGCCGGCGGCTATCACGCGTTCGAGCTCAGCGACTGACTTCGACGGGAGCGCGCCAGAGGGCCTTGGTGAGCAGCAGGCTCAGGCCCTTGCGCAGCATGTTGCGGTTGCTGGCCGACAGGTACTCCGCGCCGGAAAAGATCTCCTTGCAACCCGCGGCCGCCGCGTCCGTGCAGCGGGCGTCGAGCAGGGCCCGGTGAACGCCGCGGCGGCGCCATCTCGGATCGACCGCCGAGTCGGCGAGGTAGCCCGCGCCGTTCCGCAGATAGAGGATCGCCGCCCCGGCCGGCTCGGCGTCGCAGAGGCCGAGGTAGAGCCGCCATCCGGGCGCGGCGAGCCAGGGCTTCATCGGGACCCGCGGGCCGGTGTTGGCCCAGCCGAGATGATAGGCGTCGGAGAAGGCCGCCAGGTCCTCGTCGGTCTCCACGCGGCGCACCTCGACGCCCGGCGACGCGGCCGTCGGCAGGTCCGCGGGGCCGGCGAAGGTGGCGTGGAAGCGGATCTGCCGGTAGCCGTGCTCGGCCAGCAGCGCCATCAGCCGCTCGCTCGGGGCCCCGGGCAGCACTTCGAATTGGGCGGGAATGTTCTTCTCGGCGTACCAGGCCATCGCGTCGCGGGCCGCCTCCAGGTTCTCGTCGTCGAAGCCGCAGGCTCGATTGAAGAAGTGCTCGCCGAACACCGGCACACGCAAGGCGACGGCATCGCCGCAGCGCCGGATCTGAGCGTCGAGCGGATTGCCGGGGCGGTCCGCGATGATCCGGACCCGGCTCTCCGCGTAGCCGGCGATGATCGCCTCGGACCGGCGCACCGTGGCCAGATCGGGTATGAAGGGCGTCATGCAACTGGCCGGAAGCCCTTCGGCGCTTCGGTCATCAGCGCCAGGATGTGGTCGTCAGGATCGCGGAAGAAGGTCATCCAGAGGTCGTGGTCCTCCATCGGCGCGATCAGGTGGATGTCGTCGGTGAAGACGATGCCCCGGCCCTCGAGTTCGCGGCGGGCCAGCGCGATGTCGGCGACCCGGAAGTAGATCGGCGAGCCCACCTTCGGCGCGCCTTCCCGCGCCTGCTCGAGCAGCAGGCGCAGACCGGCGCAGTCGTAGAACGTCAGCCCCCCGAATCGGAACAGTTTTCGAAGCCCGAGCCGCCCTCCATAGAAGGCTTCCGAACGATCCACGTCGGCGACGCCGAGCGCGATCTGACCGACCGGGCCGAGACTGAAGGCCATGCGCCCCTCCCCCTCCATCGGCCACTAAGCTCGGTCCGCGCGAACACCGCGTCAATTCCTGGCGGATCGCTCGAGCCCTCGCAGCAACGAGGGATCCGGGCGCAGAAATTGTGAACGGAAAAACGTGCACCGGGGGGTTTGCGGCGGGCGAACGCCGGTCTATATGCCATCCGTCACTTATGCTCAGACTTAGCATAAGGGGAACGCCGGCCCGAATTCCGGCGTTTCTTTAGGCCAAGGAAATGCTCAAAGTGAGCAAAAGGAGGACGCCATGGCCGACGGATCGCAGGGGCTCTTATTCACCCCCGAAGTCGAGGCGGCGACCGCGCCCCTTTGGGAGAAGGTGAAGGCCCGCGTCACGCCGATCGAGTGGCGCGTCCACGCTCCGCTGATCGCCGAGATCAACCGGCTGAAGCGCGAGAAAAACGCCGTTATCCTCGCGCACAACTACATGACGCCGGAAATCTTCCACGGCGTCGGCGACTTCATCGGCGACAGCCTCGGCCTGGCGCGTGAAGCCGCGCGCACCGACGCGGCGGTCATCGTCCAGGCGGGCGTGCACTTCATGGCCGAGACCTCGAAAGTGCTCTGCCCCGACAAGAAGGTGCTGATTCCGGACCTGCGCGCCGGCTGCTCGCTGGCGGCCTCGATCACGGCGGCCGACGTGCGGCTGATCAAGCAGCGCTACCCTGGCGTGCCGGTGGTGACCTACGTCAACACCACCGCGGAGGTGAAGGCCGAGACCGACATCTGCTGCACCAGCGCCAACGCGGTGCAGGTGGTGGAAGCCGCGGCGGCCGAAGCCGGGACCGACCGCGTGATCCTGCTGCCGGACGAGTTCCTGGCGCGGAATGTGGCGCGCCAGACGGACATCAAGATCGTCGCCTGGCGCGGCCGCTGCGAGGTGCACGAGCGCTTCGACGCGGCCGACATCGCCGCGGTGCGCGAGTCCTGGCCGGACGCCGAGATCCTCGCCCACCCCGAGTGCCCGCCCGAGGTGCTGGAGCTGGCGGATTTCGCCGGTTCGACGAGCGCGATGAGCGACTATGTGGTGAAGCGCCAGCCGAAGCAGGTGGTGCTGATCACCGAGTGTTCTATGGCCGACAACATCACCGCCGACGCACCGGGCGTGGAGTTCGTGCGCCCCTGTAACCTCTGCCCGCACATGAAGCGGATCACCCTCGAGAACATTCACCGGGCGCTGCTGGACGAGCGGTTCGAAGTGATCATCGACCGTCAGGTGTCGGAGCGCGCGCGGCTGGCGGTGCAGCGGATGATCGACCTGCCCCCGCCGGGACGGCCGGCCCGTTACGACCTCGTCAAGGCCCGTCATCACGTCGACGTCGAGTTGATCTGAAGGGCGTGGGCAGGTGCGCCGCATCGAGATCCACGAGGGCGACATCACCCGGCTGAGGGTGGACG
>DATJRL010000487.1:0-20973 GCA_035504785.1 Caulobacteraceae bacterium | reverse complement strand
GTCGCCGCTCTCCACCACGCATCGCAGAGCGCCCAACACCGCCTCCTGTTCGAAAGGCGACTTGGCGGGTCCGGCCGGGCGCCGTCAATCGCGAAGGATGGGCGCCGGGCCTCGGGCGCGCCGGCTCCCTCCCTGTCACCGGGGGCGATCAAAGACCTTCCACGGCGCGGACATCGGAGCTAACTCAGACGAATGAAGCGGATACTGGTCACCGGCGGCGCCGGCTTCATCGGCTCGCACCTATGCGAGCGCCTCCTCGGCCATGGAGACGAGGTGATCTGCGTCGACAACTTCTACACGGGAACGCGCCGCAATGTGGCGCGGCTGACGGCCAACGCCGACTTCGAGTTGATCCGCCACGACGTGACCTTCCCGCTCTACCTCGAGGTCGACGAAATCTACAACCTCGCCTGTCCCGCCTCGCCAATTCACTATCAGTACGACCCTGTTCAAACGACCAAGACGTCCGTCCACGGCGCCATCAACATGCTGGGGCTGGCGAAGCGGCGTCGCGCCAAGATCTTCCAGGCCTCCACCAGCGAAGTTTATGGAGATCCATCCATTCATCCGCAGACGGAGGATTACTGGGGCAACGTCAACCCCATCGGCGTCCGTTCCTGCTACGACGAGGGCAAGCGCTGCGCCGAGACGCTGTTCTTCGACTACCACCGCCAGCATGCGCTCCGGATCAAGGTGGCCCGGATCTTCAACACCTACGGGCCCCGCATGCACCCGAACGACGGCCGCGTGGTGTCGAACTTCATCGTTCAGGCGCTGAGGAACGAGCCGATCACCCTCTATGGCGACGGATCCCAGACCCGCTCGTTTTGCTATGTCGACGACCTCGTCGAGGCCTTCATCCGGCTCATGGAGACCGGCGACGACGTCACCGGCCCGATCAATCTCGGCAATCCTGGCGAGTTCTCCATCCGGCAACTGGCGGAGAAGGTGGTGGTGCTGACGGGCTCGCGCTCCGAGATCGTCTTCCGCCCGCTCCCCTCCGACGATCCCAGGCAGCGGCAGCCCGACATCAGCCGGGCCAAGGCGGTGCTGGACTGGAGTCCGACGACGATGCTCGAGGAGGGCCTGACCAAGACCATCGCCTATTTCGACGCGCTCCTGCGTGAAAACGCGGCGCCGTAGGCGGACGTCGGCGCAAGCGTCACGACTGGACGGGCGGCTCGTCCCGCAGCGCCTCGCGGCTGTAGTGGATGATGCTCTTTTCCGCCGCGGCGTTGGGCGCGAGCGCCCGGACGATCTCCTGCAGGACCCGCGCGGCGGTGCGGCGCTCCGTCTCCGGCACCGCCTCGAGCAGCCGGCCGTTGAGTTCGAAGACAACGAGCAGCGCCTTCCGATGGACCTCGCTCCCGACCGGCGTGAGGCTCAGGCGCACTTGCCGCCGATCCTTCGCGTCGGCGCTTCGTTCGACATAGCCGCTCGCGACCAATTGATCGGCGATGCGTGTCAGCGTGGTGCGATCGATCGCGGTGAAGTTCGCCAGCTCGGTCATCGTGCAGACATCGAAGCGGGCGAGGACGCCCAGCACCCGGTAACGCCCGACGTTGAGGCCGTACTCGCGCAGCGCCGCATCGAGCGCGCTGTCGCGGAACTGGGAGATGGCCGCGATGAGGTGCGGCACATAATCGATCACGTCGAAGGGGAACTCGCCCGCCGGATCGGTCGATGCGCGCCGACGCGCGGGCCGCCCCTCGGTCGGCCACTCTGCCGCCATCCCTCGATCCATTCGAATCAGTTCGTTACAGGATCGTCACGGGAAAACGCGGTCGCCGCAACCAACGGCCCTCCACACGCGATCCGCTGGCCACTTGCGCCCACCCTCGGCAGGGTATTGCATCCGATCAGGGACTTTGGGGACCGCCCCGACAACGCGTTCCTCGAGGTCGATCGCGAAGGACCTTGCAAATGACCGCGCATGCCCCCGGCGTTGTACGCGCCGTCGCCTTGGTAGGCCCCACCGGCGGCGGCAAAACCACTCTCTTGGAAGCCATGCTGATCGCCGCCGGCGCCCGCGCGCCGCGAAGCAGCGGTCAAGGGGCCATGGTGGGCGACTCCAGCCCCGAGGCCAAGGCGCGCGGCCACTCGGTGGAACTCAACATCGCCAGCTTCGAATTTCTGGACGACCACTATGCGGTCATCGACTGTCCGGGGGCCGTCGACTTCGCCGCCGAGAGCGACTTCGCCCTGCCCGCCGTGGACCTCGCCGTGGTGGTCGCCGCGCCGGACGCGGCCAAGGCGATCCTGCTGCAGCCGACGCTGAAGGAGCTGGAACGACTGGGCGTGCCCCGCATCATTTTCGTCAACAAGATCGATCAGGCCCGCCCGCCGCTGGGCGACCTGCTGGGCGCCCTGAGCGCGGTGAGCGAGACGCCGGTCGTCGCCCGCCAGCTGCCGGTTTGGTCCGGCGAGCACGTCACCGGCTATGTCGACCTCGCCTTGGAACGGGCCTTCGCCTATCGCGAGAACGCGCCGTCCGAACGGGTGGACCCGAGCGAGGACGTGCTGGCCGCGGAGAAGGACGCGCGCTTCCACATGCTGGAGCAGCTGGCCGACTTCGACGACACGCTGCTGGAGGCGCTCGTCTCGGACGTCACGCCCGAGCAGGACATGATTTTCGCCGACCTGGTGCGCGAGTTGAACGAAGGGCTGATCACGCCGGTGTTCTTCGGCGACGCGCTGAAGGGTTTCGGCGTCCGCCGGTTGCTGAAGGCGCTGCGCCACGACGCCGGCTCGCCCAGCACGGCGGCGCAACGGCTGGGCGCGGACAAGCCGAGCGCCTACGTGGTGAAGACCGCCTACGCCGGCCAGGCGGGCAAGCTCGCCTACGCCCGCGTGCTCGGCGGCCCGCTGATCGACGGCGCCGAGGTCACCATGCCCGATGGCGAGAAGAGCCGGATCGGCGGCCTCTTTGCCGTCCAGGGCGCCCAGACGCGAAAGATCGACCGGGCCCAGGATGGAGACGTCGTCGCCATCGGCAAGCTCGAGCACGCCAGGGCCGGACAACTGCTCGCCGTCGGTGGAGCTCCGAAGCGCCCGGCGATGAACGTCTCGCCCCGCGCGCCCGTCTACGGCCTCGCCATCGCCGCCAAGGTCCGCAACGACGACGTGCGGCTGGCGAGCGCCCTGGCCAAGCTGGTCGACGAGGATCCGGCGCTGAGCTTCACCCAGGAGGCGGATATTCAGCAGACGGTGCTCAGCGGCCAGAGCGAGGCGCATCTGCGGCTGGCGCTGGAGCGCCTCAAGCGCCGCTACGGCGTCGAGGTGGAGACCTCGCCGCCGGAGACCCCTTATCGCGAGACGATCACCGGCAATACGACCCAGCACGCCCGCCACAAGAAGCAGACCGGCGGCCACGGCCAGTTCGGCGACGTCACGGTGGAGATCAAGCCGCAGAAGCGCGGCGAAGGCTTCGCGTTCAGCCAGCGCATCACCGGCGGGGTCGTGCCGAGGCAATGGATTCCGGCGGTGGAGGCCGGCGTGCGCGACGGCATGACCAAGGGTCCGCTTGGCTTCCCGGTGGTGGACGTCTCGGTGGCGCTGATCGACGGCAGCTACCACAGCGTGGACTCCTCGGAGATGGCGTTCCGCACCGCCGGGCGCCTCGCCATGGACGAGGGCCTGCGCAAGTGCGGCTCGGCCCTGCTCGAGCCGATCGAGAAGGTGACCATCCATGTCCCGACCAGTTGCACCTCCAGCGTCACCGCCATGCTGTCGACCCGGCGCGGCCAGGTGCTGGGCTTCGGCCCGAGGGAGGGCTGGCGCGGGTGGGATACGGTGCAAGCCTATCTCCCGCGCGCCGAACGCGGCGATCTGATCGGCGAGCTGCGATCGCTGTCGCAAGGGCTGGGGTCGTTCGAGTTCAGCTTCGATCACATGACGGCCGTCACCGGCCGCGTCGCCGACGAGATCATCCAGCGCCATGGCGCTGCCTCATCGGCGCACGCTTGACATCCGCCTTCACCCCGGGCGGAGCGCGCAGCGCGAAGACCCGGGGCCGGACGCGCCGCGGTCCAGCTGGATGGCTTTCTGAGGAGCCGGCCCGTTCGGCCCCGGCCCGGCGCGGCGGCTCGCCGCTTGGCCGGGGTGATGGCGCCGTCGTCGTGTATCGCTCTTGGGGAAGGGGTCAGCCCTTGGCGCTGACCAGGGCGGCGGCGGCCGGCCCGGCGTCTTCACCCAGGATGAGATGGGCGGCGGCGTCGGTCTGGGCGATCGCGCGTACGCCGAGGCGGCGCAGGGCGTCGGGCTCGAGCTTGGCCGCATCGTTCAAAACCAGCAGCAGGCGGTTGGCCGCGCATTCGACGGTCCGGACATTGCCGGCGCCGCCCAACGCCGCCAGCAGCGCCGAGCCAAGTTCATGATCGACCGGCGCAGCGGCCGCGGCGGGCGACTCGGCCGCAGCCGAAGCGAGCCGCGGCGCGCCCAGCGCCTCGCGCATCTCCCGGGCGACCTCGTCGGCGATCGGGCCTAGCACCACCTGCAGATCGCGCGGCGAGGGCCGCACGAACCCACGCGCGCCCAGCCCCTTCAACGCCGGCTCGTTCACCTTCGCCTGATCCGCGACCACCAGGCGCAGCCGCGTGGTGCAGGCGTCCACCGAGACCAGGTTGGCCGCGCCGCCCAGGGCCTCGATGAAGCCGCGGGCGCGGGGCTGGTCGGCCGAGAGCGCGGCCGGCGCGATCTCGCCCTCCGGCTCGCGGCCGGGGGTCTTCAGGTCGAAGCGCACGATCGCGAGGCGGAAGACGCCGTAGTAGAGGCCGAAGTAGCCGAGACCGACCGGGATCAGCAGCAGCGGGCGGGTCGCCTTGCCGAAGTTGATCACGTAGTCGAACAGGCCGGCCGAGAAGCTGAAGCCCAGCCGCACGCCCAGCGCATTCATGATCACCATGGCGAGGCCGGTGAGCACGGCGTGCAGGAGGTAGAGCACCGGCGCCAGGAACATGAAGCTGAACTCGATCGGCTCGGTGACGCCGGTCAGGAACGAGGTCAGCGCCAGGGACAGCAGCATGCCGCCCACCGCCGCGCGGCGCTCGGGCCGGGCGGTGTGGTACATGGCCAGGCACGCCGCCGGCAGCCCGAACATCATCACCGGAAAGAAGCCGGCCATGAACGCCCCGGCGCTCGGATCGCCGGCGAAGAAGCGGTTGAGGTCGCCCGTGGCGCCGTGGAAGTCGCCGATGATGAACCACGCGACGTTGTTCAGGATGTGGTGCAGGCCGGTGACGATCAGCAGGCGGTTCAGAAAGCCATAGGCGAACAGGCCGATGGGCCCGGCCACCACGATGGCGTGGCTGAGCGAGTCGATCCCGGCGCTGATGCCGGTCCAGCCCGCCCCGAATACGCCGGCCAGCACCAGCCCCGCCAGGCCGCTGATGATCGGTACGAAACGCCGACCACCGAAAAAGGCGAGATATTCCGGCAGCTTGATCTGGCCGAAGCGGTTGTAGAAGCCGCCGGCGACGACGCCGGAGAGGATTCCGAGCGGCACGCTGAGCTTGTTGATCGCCCCCGCCTTGAACGCGGCCGCCGCCAGGTCCTTGGCTTTGTCGGTAAAGCCTGCGACGGCGTCGGGCGGCACGGTCATGAGAGCCTGGGCGCCGTTGCCCGCGACCAGGAAGCACACCGCTCCCGCCAGCGCCGCCGCGCCGTTGCCGTCCCTGGCGAACCCGACGGCGACGCCGATGGCGAAGAGCAGGCCGAGGTTGTGGAAGATGGCGTCGCCCGCCGCGGCGACGAACGCGATGTTCAGCAGGTCGGGCTGTCCGAGGCGCAGCAGCAGGCCGGCCACGGGCAGTACGGCGATGGGGAGCATCAGCGCCCGGCCGAGCGGCTGCAGGCGAGCCAGCGAGAAGGTCGGGACACGTCCGCTCATGACAGCGCTCCAGCCCGGGCTCTCGCGCCGGCGCCGCCGAGTTTGAGCCCACGCACTTCAGCCGCC
The DNA here is from genome assembly GCA_035504785.1 of Caulobacteraceae bacterium. Classification (GTDB taxonomy): domain Bacteria; phylum Pseudomonadota; class Alphaproteobacteria; order Caulobacterales; family Caulobacteraceae; genus Acaudatibacter. The sequence goes on along the minus strand of DATJRL010000487.1, from coordinate 15,020 downwards.
GACGTCTGGGCCAGGGCGCGATCGGCGATCTCGCGGCACTGCGCGCGGCTGAGGCCGCGGATCAGCTGCTTCAACTCCGGCACGGCGCCCGGCGCGCCGGAAAGTTCGGTGACGCCGAGGCCGATCAGGATCGGCGCGGCGGCCAGGTCCGACGCCAGGGCGCCGCAGGCGGCGACCGGCCGCCCGAGCTGCGATGCGCCCCGCACGGTTTCAGCGATCAGCCGCAGCACCGCCGGATGCAGGCCATCGACCTGCGCCGCGAGCTGCGGCTCGGTGCGGTCCATCGCCAGGGCGTATTGGGACAGGTCGTTGGTGCCGATGGAGAAGAAGTCGACCTCCGCGGCCAACAGGTCGGCGGTGACGGCGGCGGCCGGCGTCTCGATCATCGCGCCGAGCTGAGGCGCCGCCGCGCCCAGGTCCGCCGCGACCTCCGCGATAATCGCGCGGGCGGCGCGAATCTCGGCGAGGCTGGCGATCATCGGCAGCAGGACGCGCGCCTGACCGGCGGGGCCGACGCGCAGGATCGCCCTCACCTGCGTGCGCAGCAGCTCCGGCCAGGCGAGGCTGACGCGGATGCCGCGCACGCCGAGCGCCGGGTTGGCTTCGGTCCCCAGTGGCAGATAGCCGACCGGCTTGTCGGCGCCCGCGTCGAGGGTGCGGATCACCAGCGGATGGCCGTCCAGCGCGTCGGCGATGGCCTGGTAGGCGGCCAGTTGCTCGGCCTCGCCCGGCGCGATGTCGCGGTCCATGAACAGGAACTCGGTGCGCAGCAGCCCGCAGCCCTCGGCGCCGTTCTCCATCGCCGCCGCGGCCTCGGGCACGCTGGCGAGATTGGCGAAGACCTCGATGCGCTGACCGTCAGCCGTGCGGCAAGGCTCGCGGGCGCTGGCCTTGGCGTCGGCCAGACGCGCGCGGCGCTGGGCGAGACGGGTCTGGGCCGCGGCGATCTCCGTCTGGTTCGGCGCCACCTGCAGGCGCCCCTCGTCGCCGTCGAGCACGAGCAGCGCGCCGTCCTCGATGGAGAGCACGCGCGGCCCCAGCGCCACCACCGCCGGAACGCCCATGGCGGCGGCGAGGATCGCCACGTGCGAGGTCGGCCCACCGCGGCTGATGGCGAGGCCGGCGACGCGGGTCGGGTCCAGGTCCATCAGTTGCGAGGGCAGCAGGTCGTCGGCGATGACGATGGCGTTGTCGGGAAGGTTCACCGACGAAGCGGTTTCGCCGGAGAGGCGCAGCAACACCTGCCGCTCCAGGTCGGCAAGGTCGGCGGCGCGCTCCATCATCCGGGGGTCGGCGATGCCGCGCAACTGGGCGACGTAGCCGCCGATCGCCCGGCGCCAGGCGACGCCCGCGCTCGCTCCGCCGGCCAGTTCGGCGCGGGCCGCGGCGATCAGGTCCGGGTCCTCGAGGAAGGTCATGTGGGCCTCGAGGATCTCGCGGCCCTGCCCGCGTTCGGCGGCCCGTCGCTGCTCCAGCGCCGCAGCCGTGGCGCGGAGGGCGCCGGAGAGCTCGGCCTCCTCTTCGGCGAGGGCGCCGGCGCTCTCGCGCACGATCACATCGGGCTCGACCAGACGGACGGCGGCGCCGATCGCCAGCCCCGGCGCGGCCGGCACGCCGCCGAGGGTGGAGAGCGGCGAAGCCGGCGCGGCCGAGGACGCGGACATCGCCTCGGTCGCCGGCGCCGGCGGGGGCGGCTCGCCCGAGGCTTCCGTCTTGGCCAGCAAGGCCGCCAATCCCTCCACGGCGTCGGCGGCGTCGTCGCCGCGGGCTTCGATCTCGATCTCGTCGCCGAGGCGCACGCCCAGCGCCATGACCGACACCGCGCTGCGCGCGTTGGCGCGGCGACCCCGCAGGGTCACGGCGATCTCCGAGCCGAACCGGCCGGCCTCGCGCGCCAGCAGCGCCGCCGGCCGGGCGTGGAGGCCGTGAGCGAGCCCGACACGGACGCCGCGGCGGCGGACCTCGCCTTCGGCCGGCGCAGCTTCGCTGGCCGAGCCGACGGCGCGGACGCTCATCAGCGGCTCGCCGAATCTCGTCACCCGGCCGGTGGAGGCGCTCGCCAGAGCGAAGTCGGCGCCGTTCACGATCACCACCGGCGACATGAGGCTCTTGGCGCGGCGGGCCAGGTGGTCGAGATCGAAGGTCAGCAGCAGCTCGCCGGCGGCCACCCTGGCGCCCAGCCGGACCCGGGGCTGGAATCCCTCGCCAGCCAGCGCCACTGTCTCCAAGCCGACGTGGATCAGGATTTCGGCCCCGTTCCGAGCGCGCAGCGTCACGGCGTGCGCCGAGGACGGAAAGCCGATCACCTCGCCGACGCAGGGCGCGCGCACCTCGCCCACGATGGGATCGATGGCGACGCCGTCGCCGAGCATCTTCTCCGCGAACACGGGATCGGGCGTCTCGGAGATCGGCGCGACCCAGCCTTCCATCGGCGCCAGGAGCACGAGCTCGTCTCCGGTCATCGCGCGGCCTCCGGACGGTACTCGGCCCAGCCCACGACCCACATCGGGTCGAGCTTGCGGCGGGTGAAGGCGAGGCAGAGGTCGTGGCGACCCGCGTTCGCCGGCACGGGCGCCCTCAGCACCACGTCGCCGGCGCTGCGGGCGGCCGGGGCCAGCGGCAGCCTGGCGAGCAGCGGTCCGGCGCAGCCAGCGCGGACCTCCAGCTCCCCGTCCGGCGTCGAGGGCGGCGCCAGAGCGATAGTGGCGGCGGCGGCGCCGATCTGGAAGTTGAACGGCAAGCGCGTCACCGACACCGAGAGCCGCCCTCCCCGCGTCAGATCCGCCTGCGGGTAGATCCAGCACGGGTTCAAGATGTCCACCAGATAGGGACGCGCCCGCTGGGCGTCGCGGGGCGCGTCGAGATTGAGCACCAGCTTGTTGGTGCAGGATTGAAGCTCCTGGCTTCGCAGGCGGAACGGCCCGCCCGGGTCGAGCGCCTCGTCGAGCTCCGGCGAGACGGCGCGTCGCCCCACGAACGTCGCGGCGCGCAGGCGGGCCGGCGCGGCGACGGGGATCGGGGCCTGGTAGGCGGGCGAGGCGGCGCTCGGCGGCGATCCGTCGAGCGTGTAGCGGACCTGGCCGAGGCCGAGCTGGTTGGAGAGCGCGACGGTCGAGCCGCCGCCTGGAGCCGGCTGCTGGACCACCCTGACCGACACGGCGCCCATGTCGGCGTCGAGGCCGAGCGAGCGATAGCGCGCGAGCTGAGCCGGCAGGCGCCGTTCGAAGTCCGCCCAGTCCTTGCGGTCGGGCGCGGTCCAGCCGAGTTCGGCGACCGCGGCGGCGCGGGGCAACGCCATGCGCTCGACGTCGTCCTCCGTGCGCATGTGCTCGGTCCAGAGATTGCCCTGGACGCCGAAGATGTGCGCCGACTCCCCGGCCGGCAGGGTCGCGGGCGCCGGCTCGAAAGCATAGACGTCGGCGATCGACACCACCGCGCCGCGGCCGGGCGGCTCGCTCGGCAAGTCCGTCTGGCGGTGGTCGAGGTAGAGCGTCGGGTCGGTGGCGATCACAGCGTCGTGGCCGGCGTTCGCGGCCCTTACCGCGCCGTCCAGATGCCAGGAGACCACCGCCGTGTCGGCGGGCAGAGCCTCGCCGCCGGCGAGGATGTCGTCCCAGCCGATCGTCCGGCGGCCGTGCTTGGCCAGGAAGCCGGCGATGCGGGCGGTGAACCAGCCCTGCAGGGCGTCCTCGTTGGGCAGTCCGAGCGCCTTGATCTGCGCCTGAATCCGCGGCGAGGCGCGCCACTCGTCCTTCACCGCCTCGTCGCCGCCGACGTTGATCCACCGGCTCGGGAAGAGCGCCATGACCTCGCCGAGCACGTCGGTCATCACCTGGTAGGTGCGATCGTCTGGGTCGAGCAGGAACGGGAAGACGCCCCAGTCGCCGCGGATGCCTTTCGCCGGCGGGGCCGAGCCCAGGAACGGATAGGCCGCGATCGCCGACAGCGAATGCCCGGGCATGTCGATTTCGGGCACGATCGTCACGTGCCTGTCCGCGGCGTGGGCGACGATCCGGCGGATCTGGGCCTGGGTATAGAAGCCGCCGTATTCCACCGGCCTGCCGGTCTTGCGGTCCGGCTGGATGCGCCAGGCGCCGACCGACGTGAGGCGCGGATACGTCTTGATCTCGATGCGCCAGCCCTGGTCGTCGGTGAGGTGCCACTGCAGCGTGTTCAGCTTGTGCAGCGCCATCCAGTCGATGGTGCGCTCGACGAAGGCCGGAGATTGGAAGTGGCGCGCCGAGTCGAGCAGCAGGCCGCGCCAGGCGAAGCGCGGCTGGTCGGCGATGGCGACCGGATCCAGCGTCACCGCCCCGCGCCCTTCGTCGGCGGTGATCAGCTGCCACAGCGTCACCGCGCCGTAGAAGAGCCCGGCGTCGCCGGACGCGGTGATCGTGACGCGTCCCCCGCCGACGTCGAGCCGGTAACCCTCCGCCCCGAGGTCCATCGCCGAGCGCTCCAGCACGACAACCCCCGCCCCGCGGGTCACCGGCCGCAGGGTGAGGCCTCGGGTGCGGAAAACCAGGTCCGCCAGGTAGCGCGCCGTCCGGGCCGCGCCGGCGTCGCCCGGCGGCGTGGCGATGGCGGCGCCGTCCGCCAGGGTCACCGGTGCGCCGGTCCCGGCCTCGACCGAAGCGGGCTCGGGGATGACGTCGACGCGCCCGGCCCAGGCCGATCCGGCGAGCGCGGCGAAAGCAAGAGCAAGCGCCGCCGCCAACCTAGGCATGAGCGCTCGCCGCTCGGTCCGAGTCGGACGCCGCCGCGCCGTGGATCCAGGTGTCCAGCACCCGAAGATCGTCGTCGAGCAGCGCCAGGTCGGCGAAGCAGCCGACGGCGATGCGGCCCAGTTCGTGATCGAGACCGAGGAACTCCGCCGGGTTGCGGCTGGCCATGCGCGAGGCTTCCACCAGATCGAGCCCCAGCATATGCACGGCGTTGCGTACGGCGCTCGCCATGTCGAGCGCCGAGCCGGCCAGGGTGCCGTCGCCGTCGAAGCAGGCCCCGTCCCGCACCTGGATGGTCTTTCCCTGCAGCTCGAACGACGGCCGCTTGCTGCCGACGCACGGCATGGCGTCGGTAATCAGCACGAACCGATCGTGGGGCCGCAGCCTCAGCGCCAGCTTCAGCACCACCGGATCGACGTGAACGCCGTCGACGATGATTCCGCACCAGGCCTTGCCATCCTCCAGGGCCGCGCCGACGACGCCGGGCTCGCGGCTGGTGAGCGGCGACATGGCGTTGAACAGGTGCGTGAAGCCGCTGAGGCCGGCGTCGAGCGCGGCGCGGACCTCGGCGTAGGTGGCGTTGCTGTGTCCGGCCGAGACGACCACGCCGGCGCGCACCAACCGCTCGATGGTCTCCAGGCTCGTCGCCTCCGGCGCCAGCGTCACCATCGTCCGACCGACGCCGAGCGACGTCAGCAACGCGAACGACGAAGCGTCGGTGCGGCGCAGCTTGCTGGCCTCGTGGATGCCCCTGCGGCGCACGTTCAGGAACGGGCCCTCGATGTGGATGCCGAGCACGCCCGGAGTCGCCAGATCGATGGCGCGCCGCGTCGCGGCTATGGCGGACTTCACCGTGGCGAGGTCGTCGCTGATCAGCGTCGGCAGGAAACCGGTGGCGCCGAAGGGGCGATGGGCGGCGCCGATGGCGGCGATCGTCTCGGCGGTCGGGTGGTCGTTGAAAAGCAGGTCCGCGCCGCCGTTGACTTGGGTGTCGATGAAGCCCGGCAGCAGCAGCGCCCCGTCCAGGTCGCGGACGGCCGCGCCGGCCGACATGTCGCCCTGAGGCCCGAGGCCGACGATCCGCTCGCCCGAAACCCGCACCGCGAGGCCCTCCACGAGGCCGCGGTCGGTCATCACCCGCCCGTTGATCAGCGCCTGGTCCATCAGAGCGTCTCTGTGACCTTGCGCAGGTGCGGCGGCCGGTCGGGATCGAAGCCCCGCGCGAGGGCGAGGTCGTTCACCAGTCGGTAGAAGCTGAGCACATAGGCGATTGGCTCGAGGATCGCGCAGGCGGGCGGCGTCGGCAGGGTGAGCACGCCCGGCTGCTCGCCGCCGCCGATCTTGATCGCCGGCGCGCCCTGGGCGGCGGCGGCGGCCAGGGCGGCTTCGACCCCCTCCCGCGTCTCGTCGCCTTGCGCAAAGGCCAGCACCGGAAAGTCCGGACCCACGAGCGCCATCGGCCCGTGCCGGACCTCCGCGGCGCTGAACGCCTCGGCGTGCAAGCCGGAGGTTTCCTTGAGCTTCAGCGCAGCCTCCTGCGCGACGCCGAAGCCGACGCCGCGGCCCAGCACATAGAGGCTTTTGGCTTCGTTGAGCACCGGCAGGGCCGCGGACCAGTCCAGCTCCCAGGCGCGCTCGAGCAGATTCGGCAGCGTCTCCAGCGCCGTCAGCATCGCGGCGTCCTGGCTCCAGAGCGCCACCAGCTGCACGGCCGAGGCGAGGGCGGCGATGTAGGACTTGGTCGCGGCGACGCTGATCTCCGGGCCGGCCCGCAGCGGCACGGTGACCCGCGCGAGCTCCGCCAACGGCGAGTCCGCGTCGTTGACCATCGCCACCAGCAGCGCGCCGGCCGAGGCGGCGGCCTCGGCGGCCGCGAGCAGGTCGGGACTGCGGCCGGACTGGGAGACGACGAGGCAGAGCGTCCCGGTCATGTCGGGCGCAACATCGTAGACCGAGCTCACCGACGGAGGCGCCGAGGCGGTCATCACGCCGAGGCGCGTCTCGATCAGATAGCGCGCGTAGGTCGCGGCGTTGTCGGAGCTGCCGCGTCCCAGGGTCGCCACGGCCCGCGGCGGCGACGCGCGCAGACGCTCGGCCAGGGCGCGAATCACACCGTCGTTGGCCGCCAACTGCGCGCGCACGTTCGCCGGCGCTTCCGCCGCCTCGCGGATCAGTCGGGTGGGCGCCAAGCCGTTCGCGGGCGGGCCTTCCGGGGGATCAACAGCCGTCAACGATACGCTCCGGACGCCGCGCTTCAGGACGCGGAGGTGTTGAGTTCGGCGACGAAGTCATAGGCGTCGCCGCGATAGTAGCTCTGGGTCAGCTCCACCGGCCGGCCATCGCGGAGGAAGCCGCGACGCTCGATGAAGAGTCCGGGCGAGCCGTCCGGCACATTCAGGAGCCGCGCCCGCTCGGCGGTGAACAGCACCGCGCGCAAGCGCTGCAACGCCCGCACCGGCCGCGCGCCATGCGCCTGGAGCGCCTCGTAGAGCGAGTCGCCGACTTCGTTTTCCGACGGCAGGCAGAAGCCCGGCACCGCCGAGTACTCCAGGGCCATGGGCGCGCCATCGGCGTAGCGGATGCGGCTGAAGCGGTAGACCGTCGAGCCGGGGCTGAGGCCCAGGGTCAGCGACTCATCCGGGGTGACCACCCCCGACGCGCGACTCAGCCACACGCTCTCCGGCCGGCGGCCGCGCGAGATCATGTCCTCGCTGAACGACGAGAGCTTGGAGAAGCTCTTTTCCACCCGCCCGGCGACGAAGGTTCCGGCGCCCTGGCGACGCGTGAGGAGGCCTTCGTTGACCAACGCGTCCAGCGCTTTGCGGACGGTGATGCGCGAGACGTTGAACTGCTCCGCCAGGTCGCGCTCGGGCGGCAGGGCCTCTTCGGCGCCGAGCCGGTTGTCGGCGATGGCGTCGCGCAAGGCGCGCTGCAGCTGCTGGTACAGCGGGGCCCGGCCCTGCTCGGCCAGCGGGCCGATCATGTCGGAGAACGACGGCAACTCTCTCATCCTCTCCCGCGCCAAGACGGCCCGAACCGCGGCCGTCCGTTACCCTGCGGACTTTCTGCCACACAAGCAGACCATTTGCATACCAATAAATGAATGGTCTGGGATTGGTGTTCTTTTGGGCTTGCCTTGGGCCGCATGTTGATGACAGTCTTGCGAAGTCGACACCCCTTGACCGTCGTTTTGCGGGCCAATTGGGTGAATTGGTACGGAAATGGACTTAGGGGCGGAGCCGCCAACGGAGGCGGTTCCTACGGGGAGAATTACCATGGCCTTGCGCAAGCGCGTACTCATCGGCTCGGCTAGCGCCGCCGCCATCCTCTGCGCCGCGACGCCGGCGCTGGCGGATACGGCCACGGCGACGGACGCCAGCACAAGCTCGACATCGAGCACGGTAAGCGAAGTCGTCGTCACGGGCATCAGGGAGTCGCTGCAGAAAGCGATCGAAATCAAGAAAGCCGCGGTGGACCAGGTCGACGCCATCTCCGCGACGGACATCGGCAAGCTGCCGGACAAGAACGCGGCGGACGCGCTCCAACGCCTCCCGGGCATCAACACGGAATCGGCGTCGAGCGGCGAAGGCGGCTTCGACGAAAACGACCGCGTCAGCATCCGCGGCACGTCGCCCAGCCTCACCCAGGTCACCATCGACGGCCATGCCATCGCCACCGGCGACTGGTTCATCCTGGACCAGTACCAGACCGTGGGCCGCAGCGTCAGCTTCACGTTGCTTCCGGCCGAGTTCGTCTCGGGCGAAGAAGTCTACAAGACGCAGGACGCGTCGTTGCTCGAAGGCGGCGTCGCCGGCGTGGTCGACCTGATCACCCCAAAGCCGCTCGACTACACCAAGCCGTATACGGTCGAACTCGAGGCGGAGGCGGCCTACAACAGCCTGAGTCAGGAGACCAAGCCGCAGGTCGACGGCACCCTCGCTTGGAAAAACGCCGACAGCACCTTCGGCATCTCGATTCAGGGCTTCTACGAGGACCGCTCGGTTCGGCGCTACGGCCAGGAAACCCTCGGCTACACGGCGATCACCAGCGCAATGCCGGTCGGAGCGGCCTACCCGAACCTGGTCGGCGTCGAGGCTCCGCAGCTGATCGGCTCGACGCTATTCGAGCAGGAGAAAATCCGTGAAGGCGGCCGCTTCGACGTCGAATACCAACCGAACGACAAGGTTCAGCTCAACGTCGACGGGTTCTACTCGCACCTGAGCGCCTCCAACGTCAACGACAACTATATGTACTGGGGCAACGACGAACTGACCGGCTGCTGCGGCTTCGGCCCCGGCAACGTTCCAACCAGCTATACGGTGAAGAACAACACCCTGGTGCAAGCCACGTGGCCGGCGGGATACGACGGCATCGTCGTCGACAACATCACCCGGCCGGGCGCGGAGTCCTATACCTCCTACATCAACTTCGACGGCAAGTTCGAGCCGACCGACTACCTGACGATCAAGACGAAAATCGGCTACACGCAGGGCCAAGGCGCGACCAACGGCGCACCCTCGTTCGAGGTCGACGGCGCCAATGGGGGCGTCTCGATCAACCAGGTCGGAAACGGCTGGGACGTGGTTCCGGTCGGGGTCAATCCGCAGAGCCCGAACGGTCTATCCAACGACTTGGGCCTGGAACGAGCTCTTCGTCTCCAACGACAAGGAAATCTACGGCCAGGCCGACGCCGACTGGCTGGTCGGCGACGGTGTGCTGAAGGACATCGCGTTCGGCATTCACGCGGCGCAGCACACCCGCCAGGTCGACGGCTGGGACCGCGGCTGCACCCTCGGCGCCAACGGCAACTGCTACGGCTCGCCGACGATGCCGTTCTCGGCGACGGACCCCACCCCCTATCCCGCCGGATTCAACGCCGGCGCGCTCGGCATCCCGGGCCTGTTGATCCCCATCGCCGGCAACCCGCAGACGATCGAAGGCATCATCGACGCGATCCCGAACCCCTACCGCGGCTCGCTTTCCCACATCGTCCAGCCCGCCAACTACTACTGGACCGGCTCGTTCAAGGTTCAGGAAACCGACATCGCCGGCTACGTCATGGCGCGCTTTCAAGGCGACAATTGGCGCGCCAACATTGGCCTGCGCCTCGTGGACACCGAAGAGAACGCCTACGTCAACGTGCCTTCGATCCCGACGGAGGGAACTTATACCGAAGTCACCACCTCGGCGTACGGTGACTACTATATCGACCACGTTCAGCACGACTACCTCGACCCGCTGCCGAGCCTGAACTTCACCTACGACATCCAGAAGGACCTGCTGTTCCGCTTCTCGGCCGCGGAGACGATGTCGCGGCCCGACTACAGCGCGCTCGGAGGCACGGTCAGCCTCACCGACCTTACCCAGACCGGCAACGGCGGCAACGCGAACCTGAAACCGATCGAGGCGGCCGTCATCGACGGCGCCCTGGAGTGGTACTACGCCCCGACCTCGATTGCGACCGTCAGTCTGTTCTACGATGACTTGCAGTCTTACGTGGGTTACGAAAACTATACGGCCACCTACCTCAACATGTTCAAGACCGGCACCGGCCCCCCGGTCTACACGCCGTTCGTGATCTCAGCGCCCTACAACGTCGCCGGTCACCTCGAGGGCGTCGAGGCCCAGGTGCAGCAGCCGCTCCCGTACAATTTCGGCTTCCAGGCCAACATGACGGTCATCAGCGGCTCCGACCAGTATGGCGAGCCGCTCGTCGGCACCTCGAACCTGACCTACAATCTCGTGGGCTACTACGAGATCAACTGGGTGAGCGTGCGACTGGCCTACACCTATCGCTCGCACTACTTCGTCGGCCTCGACCGCAGCTCGGACGAGAATGAAGCGGGCAATGGCCAACTCGACGCTTCGGTGAACTTCAACGTGACCAAGAACGTCACCCTCAGCATCGACGGCCTCAACCTGACCAACACCCTGCTCAAGTATTACGCCGCCAACCCGACCCAGGTGCGCGCGGTCTACGATAACGGCACCCAGCTCTACGCGGGCGTTCACGTGAAGTTCTGACGGGTCCCCCGGGCGGGTTTTCTCCCCCCGAACCTTCGCGGAGCGGCGCCCCACGCTGCTCCGCGATTTTCTTTTTAGGGGTGGGGGACTACGGACGTCGAGACGCCGAGCGATGACCGACCCGCCCCAGGACAGCTCCGACCCCCAGACGCTGCTGCGGCAGGCGCTCCGGCTCGTGGGGACCGATCCTGCCCAGGCCGAGGCGCTCGCACGCCGGCTGCTGGCCGCGCGACCCGACGATCCCGAAGGCGGCGCGGTGCTGAGCGCCGCACTGCGAGCCCAGGGCGACCCGGCCGCGGCGAGAGGCGTGATCGAACCGCTCGCCGCGCACGGCGCGTCATGGATCGTCCAGTTCGAATGGGCGCGGGTGCTGGTCGCCCTGGGACGTTCCCGCGACGCCGTCGCGCCGCTGGAGCGGGTCGCGACGCTGAATCCCGGCCTTGGCGGCGTCTGGCGGCAGCTTGGCGACATCCGGCTGATGAGCGGCGATGTGCGGGACGCGCAAGCCGCCTATGACCGCATGCTGGCGGTCGTCGTCCCCGACGCGAGGCTGAAAGGTCCGGCCGAGGCGCTGGCCGAGGGCCGTCCGGAGGCGGCGGAGGCGGAGCTGCGGGCGTTCCTCGCCCGCGACCCCGACTCGCTGCCCGCCGCCCACCTGATGGCCGAAGCCCTCGCCCGCCTCGGCCAGGCGCAGGGCGCCGAGCGGCTGCTGGAGCACTGCGTCGGGCGCGCGCCCCGGCTGATGCTCGCCCGCCAGGCCTACGCCCTGGTCCTGCAGCGCAACGGCAAGCTCCGCGAGGCGCTGGCGCAACTGGACGCGGTCCTGGCGCGCGACCCCGGCGACGTCCGCAGCCGCGCCGCCAAGGCCGACGTGCTGAACGACATCGGCGACCACGCGGCCGTCGCCGAGATCATCGACCAGCTCTGCGCGGAGTTCCCGGACCAGGCGCACGCTTGGGTGATCAAGGGCGCGGGCCTTCGCACCCTCGGCCGCATCCCGGAAGCCATCGAGGCCTGGCGCGCCGCCATCGCCTTGGATCCAGGTCGCGGCGACGCCTACTGGAGCCTCGCCGACCTCAAGGCGTTCCGGTTCTCCGGCGCCGAGCTGGCCGCCATGGAGAGCCTCGTCGCCGCGCCGGACACGCCGCCCGAGACGCGCAGCCTGGTCGGATTCGCCCTCGGTAAGGCGAGCGAAGATGAGGGGCGGTTCGAGGACGCCTTCGACCACTACGTCCGCGCCAACGCCATCCAGCGCCGACGCCGCGGCTATTCGGCCGACCAGACGACGGACCTGGCGACGCGCGCCAAGGCCCTGTTCACGCCCGAGTTCTTCGCCGCGCGGTCCGGCTGGGGCGATCCCGCCCCCGCTCCGATCTTCGTCGTCGGACTGCCACGATCGGGCTCGACGCTGGTCGAACAGATCCTCGCCAGCCATCCCGACGTCGAGAGCACCGCCGAGCTGATGGACATCCAGTCGATGGCGCGCTGGGTGGAGACGCTGGCGCCGGACCCGCGCGGTCCGGCGGGCTATCCGGACCGGCTCGCCGCGCTTCCCCGCGAGGTGATCCGCCAGCTCGGCGTCGACTATCTGGCCCGCACCGGGCCGCGGCGACGGCTGGGCCGCGCGCGCTTCATCGACAAGGCGCCCTGGAACTGGCTGCACGCCGGCTTCATCCAGCTGATCCTGCCGGGGGCGAAGATCGTCGACATTCGCCGCCACCCGCTCGGCTGCTGCCTCTCGGCCTACAAGCAGCACTTCGTGAGCGGCTTCGACTTCGCCTTCGACCTCGCCGACCTCGGCCGCTACTACGCGGACTATGTGGACCTGATGGCCCACTTCGACGCCGCCACGCCCGGCCGCGTGCACCGGGTGATCTATGAGGCGCTGGTGGCGGATACGGAGGTGCAGGTGCGCCGGCTGCTGGCTTCTCTGGAGCTGCCGTTCGATCCGGCCTGCTTGCGCTTCTTCGAGAACAGCCGGCCCGTCGCGACGCCGAGCTCGGAGCAGGTGCGTCAGCCGATCTTCACCGACGCGGTGGCGCAGTGGCGCAACTTCGAGCCGTGGCTCGGACCGCTGAAGGACGCGCTAGGCCCGGTGCTGGATAGCTGGAGCGGGTCGAGTTCGCCGTCCTCTCTTCCCCCTCTGGGGGGAAGTGGCCCCTCGGACTTGTTCCGGGGGGCCGAAGGGGGCCACCGGCGGAGGCCCCCTCACCGGCTTCGCCAGAGCCCCCCATGAGGGGAGCAGAGGTCCTCAGTAGCCGAAGCGCTCGACCCAGGGCGCCAGCGTCGGCAGCACGGGCGTCAGCTCAGCTTCGTAAGCGCGCCACCGCCCGATCCCCCGCGCATTGAGCCCGGCGCGCACCTGCGGGGCGCTCGGGGTGCGCACGATACGGCGGTCGGCCGTGGCGGCGACGTCGAGCATCGTGGGCCTAAGGTCGAGAGCCAGGAACGCGGCGATGCGGCCGAGTTCGCCCTCGAAGTCCGCCACGAGCGCCTCATAGCGCACCTCGGCGACGTCGAGCGGCAGGAGGCGCCGGTAGACCTGCGCCATCTGCATCGAGGCGGCATAGCACCGCGCGGCCTCGACGAGGTCGGTGAAGGCGTAGGTGAGCGCGTTCATCTGGAAGTGGTTGCGGAAGCAGCTCAGCGTCACGTCGCGGGGGTCGCGGATCGCGAAGAGGATGCGGGCGTCGGGGAAAAGCTTGGCGATCAGCGGCAGGTAGAGGGTCCCGGCCGGCGCCTTGTCGAGGAACACCTTGCCGCTCGGCAGGACGCCGGCGCGCGCGACTTCCGCCCAATAGGCCGCGCGCCAGGTCTCGGCCTCGTCGCCGCTCAGGGACGCCAACCGCTCCAGTCCCTCGGGCGAGGTCATCCGCGCGTCGTAGGCGCCGGCGAGCGTCGGCGCCTCCTCGAGCGCCGCGAGGCCCGGATGACCGGCCAGAGCCTGTTCCAGCAACGTCGTGCCCGAGCGTGGAAAGCCGACCAGGAAGGCGTGGCCTCGGACGCCGCCGGTGGAGGCGGTCGGCGGCGCGGCGGATCGCCAGGGCGCGGGATCGGCCGCCTCGAACCAGGCGGCGAGGCGCTGGTATTTGGCGCTCTCGCCTTCGCGACTGGCGGCGCGCGCCGCATAGAGCCGATGGAGGATCGCCTTGCCCTGGGCGAAGACGCCGAACGCCTCCGCCGGTCGGCCGAGTCCGTCCAGCGCCTCGCCGAGCAGCAGGGTGATCTCGGACTCCTGCTCGGGCGTCAGGCCGGGCGCCGACAGGGCCGCCGCGGCCCTGACCCGCGCAGCCTCGAAGTCGCCTCGCCCGAGCGCGATCCGCGCGCCCAGCCAGCCCGCGCCGCCGCCTGTCCCCGCCGGCAGCAGCGGGGCGGCGAGGGTCTCCGCCTCGTCCCAGTCGCCGGCCTCGACCGCGAGCGAGGCGAGGCCGAAGCGCGCCTCGCGACTTGCCGGATCGCTGGCCAGCGCCTCGCGGAACAACGTCTCGGCTTCCTCGATCCGGCTGTCGTTCTGCAGCACCCGCGCCTTGGCCGCGAGCAGGGCCGGATTGCCGGGCAGCCGGCGCAGGGCCGCATCCGCGACCTGCAGCGCCACCTCCGGCCGCCGCGCCGCCAGCTCGCAGTCGATCAGCGCGGCCCAGGGCGTCGGATCGTCCGGCGCCAGATTGACCGCGCGCTGCAGCGCCTGGCTCGCTTCGGCGAACCGCCCCTCGCGCCGCAGCGCCATCGCCGCGCCCACCAGATCCGTCACATCAGATCCCGCGGAATGTCGGACGCGACCTCCCGGTCGAACACGCGTTCCTCGCCGCGCCGCGCCGCCAGCCGCTCGCGGACATGGAACGTCGTCGCGCTCGCGGTGATCTCCACCTCGCTCTCCAAGGCGCAATCCCAGTCGCCGCGCCGATAGCGAACGCCCTGCCGCGCGACCCAGCGGCAACTCGTCGGATCGCCGAAATCGAGGCTGAGCTCGAGGTCGGGTCCGAACCGCTCCACGGTGGTCCCGGTCGCCGCGATCGTGACCGAGCCGAGCGGCGAGACTTCCCGGAATACGACCCGCCCCTCTGGCGAGGCGCGGTGATCGATCACCGGCTCGACGCGCCCGGCGCCCGGTTCCGACGGAACCAGAGGAATTGGGAAGGTCGGAACGTCCGTCGACGAACGGATGGGCAGATCAAGGCAAGCGCCGGCGAGGTCGAGGGTGAGAGTCACCGGTTCGGGCGACGGCCAGAGCAGCGGCCAGAGACCTTCGCTGAGCGCCAAGCGCAGGCGCGA
>DATJRL010000486.1:0-9408 GCA_035504785.1 Caulobacteraceae bacterium | reverse complement strand
TCGAAGTCCATTCGTGTCTCCTATTCCCCTCCCCCTCGAGGGGAGGGGCTAGGGGTGGGGGGCTGCCGGCGAGCGACGGGCTTGCCGGGAGTCCGCGCGATCGGGGTGGCGGAAGGAGCCCCCCACCCCCGACCCCTCCCCTCAAGGGGGAGGGGAGGATGCGTGCGTCCCGCCGTCATCCCGGGCTCAGCCTTCCCATCCGCCGGCGCGCGTCGGCGACGTTGCCGGGCGGCAGGGCGTCGAAGTCGGCCTTGTGGACCATCAGCAGTTCCTCGTAGCGGCTGAGGTATTGCGACGTGACCTCGACCCGGAACTTCGCCGCCTCGCCGCCGTGCAACGCCGCTTGAAGTTCGCTGCGCAGGCCGAACAGCGTCCTTCCCCCAGCGTAGCCGATGCGCACGACGCGCCCTTCGGCGTCGGCCAGCTGATAGACCCCGAGTTCGCCCGCCAGCGCCGCGACGTTGGCGGCGATCAGGTCGCGCCAGGGCTTGTCGAGCCGCACGCCCATCACCGGCCCTCGAAGCGGGGCGCGCGGCGCTCCAGCATGGCGGCGACGCCCTCGCGGGCGTCGGCGCTCGCCGAGGCGGCGGCCACCAGGGCGTCGACGTCGGCGTGGCCGATGCCGTCGCGAAACGTCATAGCGCGCACCAGCACCGCCTTCATCGCCCTCAGCGACAGCGGCGCGTTGGCCGCCAGGCGCTGGATCACGGCCCGCGCCGTCGCCTCCAGGTCCGCGGCGGCGACCGCGCGATAGATGAGCCCCAGCTCCGCCATCCGCCGCGCGGGCAACAGGTCCCCCAGCAGCAGCATCTCGCGGGCGCCGACCGGTCCGGCGACCTCGAGCAGCTTCTTGGCCAGGAACCAGCTCGGCGCGAGGCCGATCTTGGCCAGCGACATCCCGAACCGCGCCGTCTCGCTCGCCACCACGAAGTCGCAATGCAGGGCCAGCTCGTTTCCGCCGGCGATGGCGTCGCCCTGCACCACGGCCACGACCGGCAGCGGGTAGAGCTCGATGGCGTGCAGCATCGCTTCGATCGGCGAGGCGCCCACCTGCCCGCCGCCGCGCTCCCTGAGGTCGAGGCCCGCGCAGAACACCGGCCCCTCGGCCCGGAGCACCGTCACCCGCTCCGCCGTCGGCGGCGCGGCCGTGAACGCGGCCTCCAGCCGCGACAGCATCTCCGCGTCGAGCGCGTTGCGCTTGTCGGCCCTCGTCAGAACGACCTCGCGGACCGCTCCGCGCGTCGTCACCTCGACCTTCGCCATCGTTTCCCGCCGCCGTTTTGGTCGTTGTAACGCCCGTCGCCGGTCTGGGCGAGCGCTCCGAGCAAGGCGCGCGCCGTCACCTGCGCTGGCGGGCGTGAGCGAGGGCTTCGGGGTTCGCCAGGCGGACCGGCGCGCCGTCGACGAAGGCGACGATAGCGTCCAGGCTATCGGAATAGAACGCCGCCAGGGTCTCGCGGGTCACGTAGCCGAGGTGCGGCGTCAGGGTGACGTTGTCCATCGTCCGGAAGGGGTGGTGGGCCGGCAGCGGCTCCTGGTCGAACACGTCGAGGCCGGCGCCGGCGATGGTTCCGTCCCGCAGCGCGGTGATCAGGTCCCGTTCGACGACAATCGGGCCGCGCGAGGTGTTGATCAGGTAGGCGGCGGGCTTCATCAGCCGCAGTTCGCGGGCGGTGACGAGGCCGCGGGTGCGCTCCGACAGGACGACGTGGATTGAAAGCACGTCGGACGTCGCGAACAGCTCGTCCTTCTCCACCCGGCGCACGCCGACGGCCTCCGCGGCCTCGGCGGCGAGGTTCTGGCTCCAGGCGATGACCTCCATGTTGAAGGCCTTGCCGAAACCGGCCATCCGCTTGCCGATCCGCCCCAGGCCCAGAAGGCCCAGGGTGCGCCCCGACAGAATGCTCCCGACCTCGCTCTGCCACAGGCCCTCGCGCATCCGCTGGTGCTGCTGGGCGAGGCGGCGGCGCGTGGCGATGACCAGGCCCCAGGCCAGTTCGGGCGTCGCCGCGCCGATGTCGTCGGCCGGCGCGCGGCGCATGCTGGACTGGGCGACGAGCACGCCGTGCTCGGTGGCGGCGGCCATGTCCAGGTTGGGCAGGCTGAGCCCGATGATGGTGACCAGCTTGAGCTGCGGCAGGCGCGTGATCAGCGATCGCGGCAGCGCCATGCGCTCGCGGATCGTGCACAGAACGTCGAAAGGCGAGAGCGCCACCGCCGCCTCCTCCTCGCCGAGATGGTGGTTGAAGACGCTGATCTCGGCCTTGCCATCCAGCCGGCCCCAGTCGGCGCTCTCGAGGGCGACGCCGGCGTAGTCGTCGAGAAGGGCGATCTTCAGCATCGATCAAGCTCCCGGGCCGCGCTTTCCCTGGCGGCGCCAGGGCTTCTCATGCAAGACTTTCCGCCAATGACCCACCTGAGGCCATAGGGAAGACGACGCCATGCAGACCGTCCGCCTGGGCCGCACCGGCCTCGAGGTCAGCGTCGCGGGGTTGGGCTGCGGCGGCCACAGCCGCCTCGGCATGGCCAAGGGGCGCGACGTCCATCACGCCGCCGACCTGGTGAAGTACGCCATGGATCTGGGGATCACCCTGATCGACACGGCGCGGGCCTACGGCACCGAGGAGGCGGTCGGCATTGGCGTAAAGGGCCGGCGCGACCAGGCGGTGATCTCCACCAAGGCCTGGGTCGGCCGCGGCGGCGAGACGATGAGCGCCGCGCAGATGGCCGAGTCGCTCGACGGCAGCCTGAAGCGGCTGGGCATGGACCACGTCGACCTCTTCTTCCTGCACGGCGTCACCTCCGATCAGTACCCCCACGCCCGCGACGTCCTGGTCCCCGAGCTGAAGCGCCAGCAGGCGGCGGGCAAGTTGAGGTTCCTGGCGATCAGCGAGCAGTTCGGCGGCGACACCGGCCACAAGATGCTGAGCCATGCGCTGCCCGACGACCTGTTCGACGTGGTGATGGTGGGGTTCAACCTGCTCAACCCGTCCGCCCGCGAACGGGTGTTCCCCCTGACCCAGGCGCACGATGTCGGCACGCTGATCATGTTCGCGGTGCGCGAAACGCTCAGCCGTCCGGACAAGCTCCGGGCCGCGGTGGCCGAGCTGCTGGACCGCGGCGAGGTCGACCCCAAGCTGGTCGACCGCAACCGCCCGCTGCTGTTCCTGCGCAACGCGCCCGGCAGTCCCTCGGTGGTGGAGGCAGCCTACCGCTTCTGCCGCTACGAGCCCGGCGCCCAGGTGGTGCTCACCGGCACCGGCGACCCGGAGCACCTGCGCGACAACGTCGAGTCGATCCTGGGCCCCAAGCTGCCGCGGGACGTGCTGGAGCGCCTGGCGGCGATGTTCGGCAAGGTCGACAGCCTCTCGGGGAACTAAGCGCCTCGAGCCACCGTCACCCCGGGCGGAGCGCAGCGAAGACCCGGGGCCGGACGAGCCGTAACCAAGCTGGATGACCAATGAGGAGCCGGCCCATCCGGCCCCGGCTCAGCGCGTCCTTGCGGACGCTTGGCCGGGGTGACGGGCTGGGCTCAGCGAGGTCGCGGTCCGGGATACCGTGGAAGGTCGTCGGTGATCGTCCACCACGAGGCCTTCGAGTCGGTGTGGAAGTTGAACACGGGCTTCGCGGCGACCGGCTCGTCCAGCGTGCCCACGCGCACCCGCACCGTGCTTGGGCCGCCCCGCGAGCGGCTGATGATCGGCGAGCCGCATTCGGCGCAGAACACCCGCTCCTTGCCCGGCGAACTCGCGTAGGTTTTCAGCGACGCCTCGCCCGTCAGCACCCGGAACGTCTCGGCGGCGACGCTCATGTTCGACGCGAACGCAGTGCCGGACGCGCGCCGGCACTGCGAGCAGTGGCAGAACTCGA
Organism: Caulobacteraceae bacterium; assembly: GCA_035504785.1. GTDB lineage: Bacteria > Pseudomonadota > Alphaproteobacteria > Caulobacterales > Caulobacteraceae > Acaudatibacter. Next base: position 5,538 of record DATJRL010000486.1, on the reverse strand, counting down.
TCCCGCCCAGCTCGCCGGCGATCTCGTAGGTCACCGCCCCACACAGGCACCGGCCGCGATGCATGGCTCAGGCGCTCGGCTTGTCGCCGACGATCGAGACCCGCTCGCCATAGCGGGAGAACGGATAGTAGTCCCAGACCGCGTGGTGCTGGGTGCAGCGGTTGTCCCAGAACACCAGGCTGTTCGGCGTCCAGCGCACCCGGCACTGGAACTCCAGGCCCCGCTCGACGTGCGACCACAGGAACTCGAGCAGGGCGTCGCTTTCCTTGCGGTCGAGCTCGTTGATGCGGGTGGTGAAACCGCGGTTGACGAACAGCGCCTTGCGGCCGTTCTCGGGGTGGCGGATCACCACCGGGTGGGTGTGCTTCGGCCAGCCGCCCTCGGGCGCGGCCTGGCCGTAGCCTCCGGTGTAGGGCTTGGCGCCGTCGTGGGTGGCGCTCAGCGTTTCCAGGAAGCCCTGCATCGCCGGCGACAGCGCCTCGAAGGCGCGGATGGTGCTGGCGAAACTGGTGTCGCCGCCGCCGCTTTCCGGGGTCTTGGTGAGGTACAGCATCGAGCCCATCGGCGGACGCTCGTCGCAGGTGACGTCGGTATGCCAGTCCTCGCCGGCGACGAAGCGCGAGGTCTGATCGGCCTTCACCACCAGGATCTCCGGATCGGGCGCCGGGCCGGCGCGGGCGTGCTCCGGCAGCGTATTCTTGGCGTGATAGGGGTGCACGTGCAGTGGTCCGAACATCCGCCCGAAACGCTTGTGGTCCTCGCGGCTCAGATGCTGGTCGCGAAGGACGATCACGTGATGCGTGTTCAGTGCGGCGCGGATCTCGGCGAACTGCTCGGGCGCCAGCGGCCGCGAGAGGTCGACGCCGCCGATCTCCGCGCCGATCACCGGGTTCAGCGGCTCGATGCTGATCGTCTTCGGCGCGAGGCTTCGCTCGACGACCTCCAGGCGACGGTGAACGCGCGTAGCCATGGCTTTTCCACTCTTCCTGCTTTCCCGTTCGGCGACTCTGCGCGCCGCCCCGGCTTGCGTCCACTGCGCCCTTGCGATTTTTCAAACGCCCGTTAGTCAAGTCCCATGGCCGACGACCAGAGCGCAAACCCGCTACCCGACGAGATCGAGAAGCTCGACGACGACGAACCGGCGCCGCTGCAGGGCGACTTGCCGCCCGAGATCGCCTCGCCGCTGAAGCCATTCGGCGGCGCCAAGCCGCCGGCGCCGAAGTGGTTCGACGACGCCCTCGCCGACGAGCCCGAGCGGCGGATGATCGTCGCGGATGGCGCAAGGATCGAAGTCCTGGCCTGGGGCGAGGTCGGCAAGCCGGGCCTGATCTTCGTGCACGGCAACAGCGCCCATGCCGACTGGTGGAGCTTCATCGCTCCGTTTCTGGCCAACGACTACCGCGTGGCGGCGCTGTCGCTGGCCGGGATGGGCGATTCCGACTGGTTGCCGACCTACACCTTCGAGGGCTTCGCCACCCAGATCTGGGAAGCGGCGAAGGCCGCCGGACTCTACGAGGCCGAGGTGGAGCCGGTCTATATCGGCCACTCCTTCGGCGGCTCGCAGGTGTTCTACTCGGCCGGCATGCATCCCGACCGGATGCGGGCGGCGGTGCTCGTCGACACCGGCTTCGGCGGTCCGCCGACCAAGGAGCAGGAGGAGGAGTGGGCCAAGCAGGCCGGCCGCTCGCCGATGCATCGCGGCCCGCCCCACCGCACCCGGCCCAACCGGGTCTACGCCACGCTGGAGGAGGCGCTCACCCGGTTCCGCTTCATGCCGCCGCAGGTTCCGGGCAACCTCTACATCGCCGACTTCATCGCCCGCCGCTCGCTGAAGCGCGCGCCGATGCCCGACGGCTCCGGCGAAGGCTGGACCTGGAAGTTCGATCCGTTCCTGTGGGCCAAGCTCGACCGGTCGGCGATGCAACAGGTGGCCCACGCCCACAAGACGCCGATGGCGCAGATCGCCGGCAGCCGCTCGGCGATCATGCTGCGGCGGGAGATGGGCCAGCAGGCGGATTTCATACCCGCCGGCGTGCCGTCGATCATCATCCCGGACTCCGAACACCACATCATGGTCGACCAGCCGCTGGCGCTGGTGGCCGCGATCCGTTCGCTGCTGGCGGTGTGGCCGGCTTGAGCGCCCCCTGCTTGAGCGAGCCGGCGCCATCGTGTAGCACCCGCTCGAACCGTCAGAAATGAGCTAAAGGAGCCGCCCAGTCGATGAGCGAAGCCGCCCACGAGCATCACCCCGGCGATCAGGACATCTCCGAGCAGATCGAGACGTTCAACGACTTCGGCAAGGCCATCAAATGGGGCAGCCTGGCCATCGCGGTGCTGATCCTCACCCTGGTGATCTGGTTCTGCGTCGGCGCCGGGTTCTTCAGCGGCATCGTCAGCGGGCTCGTTCTGCTGGCGATCGGCGTCTTCTTCCTGCGCTCGAAGCCGACGCCGGAACACTAGGTTCGCGCCGCGGCGGCTTGCGGCTGGACATTGGGGCCTGACTCGGGTCCTAACGGCGCCGTACTCCCCGCGCGAACGCCTCTTCAGAAGGCCGTCCATGCCCGTCCTCGCCGTCACCAAGGAGCGCCGCGCCGGCGAAACGCGCGTCGCCGTGACGCCCGACGTCGCGGGCAAGCTCGCCGCCCTCGGCCTCGCGGTGGTGGTGGAGACGGGCGCCGGGGTGGCGGCCGCCGCGCCCGACGCCGCCTACCAAGCCGCGGGCGCGCGGATCGCGCCGGATGCGGCCGCGGCGCTGAAGGACGCCGATCTGCTCTTCAAGGTGCGCGGGCCTTCGCCGGACGAGATCGCGGCGCTGAAGCCGGGCGTGGTGCTCGCGGGCCTCTTCAACCCCTACCAGGACCCGGCGCTGCTGCAGGCGCTGAACGAAAAGGGCGCCACCGTCTTCGCCATGGAGTTCGTGCCGCGGATCACCCGCGCCCAGGCGATGGATGCGCTCTCCAGCCAGGCCAACCTCGCCGGCTATCGGGCGATCATCGAGGCGGCCGAGGTCTACGGCCGGGCGATGCCGATGATGATGACCGCCGCCGGCACCGTGGCGCCGGCCAAGGTGTTCGTGATGGGCGCCGGCGTGGCCGGCCTGCAAGCCATCGCCACCGCCCGTCGCCTCGGGGCCGTGGTCACGGCCACCGACGTGCGGCCCGCCGCCAAGGAACAGGTGGAGAGCCTGGGCGCGAAGTTCGTCGCGGTCGAGGACGAGGAGTTCAAGGCCGCCGAGACCGCCGCGGGCTACGCCAAGGAGATGAGCGCCGAATACCAGGCCAAGCAGTCCGCGCTCGTCGCCGACCACATCAGGAAGCAGGACATCGTCGTCACCACGGCGCTGATCCCGGGCCGCCCGGCGCCGAAGCTGGTGAGCGCCGCCCACGTCGCCTCGATGAAGCCCGGCTCGGTGCTGATCGACCTGGCGGTGGAGCAGGGCGGCAACGTCGTGGGCATGGAGCCCGGCGAGATCGTCGAGACCGGCGGGGTCAAGATCGTCGGCATCGCCAATCTGCCGGGCCGCATCGCCGCCGACGCGTCGAACCTCTACGCCCGCAACCTCTTCGCCTTCGCCGGCCTGCTGATCAAGGACGGCCAGATCGCCCCCGACTTCGAAGACGAGATCGTGAAGGGTGCGCTGGTCAGCCGCGGCGGCGCGGTCGTCCACCCGGCGCTGCGGGCCGCCTGAAGGGAGCCAACCATGGAAGCCGTCGATCCGATCGTGTTCCGCCTGGCGATCTTCGTCCTCGCCATCTTCGTCGGCTACTACGTGGTCTGGAGCGTTACGCCGGCGCTGCACACGCCGCTGATGAGCGTCACCAACGCGGTGTCCTCGGTGATCGTGGTGGGGGCGCTGCTGGCGGCCTCGGCCCCGCTCGGCGGCACCGCCAAGCAGGTGCTGTTCTCCAAGGGCGTCGGCGCGGCGGCGGTGGCGCTGGCCTCGGTGAACATCTTCGGCGGCTTCCTGGTCACCCAGCGCATGCTCGCCATGTACCGGCGCAAGGAGCGCCCGAAGGCGACGGGCGCGGGGGCTCAATGAACGCCAATCTCGCCGCCGTCGCGTACCTCGTCTCCGGCGTTCTCTTCATCCTGACGCTGCGGGGGCTCTCCAGCCCCGAGACCAGCCGGCGCGGCAACCTGCTCGGCATGAGCGGCATGGCGTTGGCCGTGGCGGTGACGCTGGCGACGCTCTGGTACCAGGAGGCCCTCGACCCGATCACCCTCGCCCTCATCGTCGGCGGCGTCGTGGTCGGGGGCGGCGCCGGGGCGGTGATCGCCCGCCGGGTGCACATGACCGCCATGCCGCAACTGGTGGCGGCGTTCCACTCGCTGGTGGGCCTCTCCGCCTGCTTCGTCGCCACCGCCGCGCTCTACGCGCCGGCCGCCTACGGCATCGCCGAAGGCGCGCACGTGAAGCTCGAGAGCCTGATCGAACTCTCGGTCGGGGTCGCCATCGGCGCCGTCACCTTCACCGGCTCGCTGATCGCCTTCGCCAAGCTCAACGGCAACATGTCCGGCGCGCCGATCCTGCTGCCGGCCCGCCACCTCCTCAACATCGCCCTCGGCGTGGCCGTGGTCGTGCTGATCGTGATGCTGGTGACGAGCGGCGGCGGCGCCAAGTGGGCGTTCTGGGCGATCTCGATCCTGGCGATGATCGGCGGCGTCACCCTGATCATCCCCATCGGCGGCGCGGACATGCCGGTGGTGATCTCGATGCTCAACAGCTACTCGGGCTGGGCGGCGGCGGCGCTGGGCTTCACCCTCGCCAACACCACCCTGATCATCACCGGCGCGCTGGTGGGCTCGTCGGGCGCCATCCTCAGCTACATCATGTGCAAGGGGATGAACCGCTCCTTCGTCTCGGTGATCCTGGGCGGCTTCGGCGGCGAGGTCGCGGCGACCGGTGGCAAGGTCGAGACCCGTCCGGTGAAGACCGGGTCGGCGGAAGACGCGGCCTTCATCATGAAGAACGCCTCCAAGGTGATCATCGTCCCCGGCTACGGCATGGCCGTGGCCCAGGCGCAGCACGCGCTGCGCGAGATGGCCGACAAGCTGAAGGCCGAGGGGGTGGAGATCAAATACGCCATCCACCCCGTCGCCGGGCGCATGCCGGGCCACATGAACGTGCTGCTGGCCGAGGCCAACGTTCCGTACGACGAAGTCTACGAGCTCGACGACATCAACTCCGAGTTCGCCTCGACCGACGTCGCCTTCGTCATCGGCGCCAACGACGTCACCAATCCCGCCGCCAAGACCGACCCGACGTCGCCGATCTACGGCATGCCGATCCTGGACGTGGAAAAGGCCGGCACGGTGCTGTTCGTCAAGCGCGGCATGGGCTCGGGCTATGCGGGCGTCGAGAACGAGCTCTTCTTCCGCCCCAACACCATGATGCTTTTCTCCGACGCCAAGAAGATGGTCGAGGGCATCGTCAAGGCGCTGTAGGGAAACTGGCGGCTGCGCCGACTAGGTAGCTGTCTTCGCCCAAGAGTTGGCGCAAGTCGCGAGCGCCGTGGAGGACGCGTTCGATCCTCACAT
>DATJRL010000485.1:0-3716 GCA_035504785.1 Caulobacteraceae bacterium | reverse complement strand
GCCGATCCGCAAGCCCTGGCGCTTCCTAAAGGGCGCTGACCGCGTCAGCCGCGCTCGGCGAGCGCGGCTGCAAAAGGGACCGGCTCGTCTACTTCTCGACCGAGGCCGCGACCGGCGCCGCGCTATTCATATGATGGTGCTGCCGGGCGGATACGGACACGATCCCAAGCGCCATCCACATGATCACGATCGTGACAAAGGCGATCGTCAACGGCCGCCGGTTGCGATCGTCGATCACGCTCGCGTCATAAAGGCCTGAATTCACTAGATTCCGGAACATCGCCGCATCTCCAGGAACCGCCGCCCTTTCCGCCCCCCGCGGCGGTCCTCGTTCACGCCCTCCATAAAGCATAACTGGCGGTAAAAGGGTGTGACGCGGATCACACTTCAGCATCGCCGCCATGACCCGGGCGCCCGCTTTCAGGCCGGGCCGGGCCAGGCGCGCGCCGCCGCGCCGCCGGAATGCCCGGAAGCCGTCCGAAGGCGCGCGCGCATGACGACGTTCTGAATCACGAACAGGCCGATGATGGAGACCGGCGGGAAGATAAGGTTGAACTTGGCCCAGGCCGCGGGGTCGATCGTGAACACGAGGATCAGGTTCAAGGCCGCGGTGAAAAACATCAGCCCCGACCAGACATAGCCGAAAATGTTCAGCATCGGCCTCGCCAGGTCGCGGACGGTCTCCGGGGCGTAGCGCTCCATCCATCCGCGCCGCAGCATCGCCGCGCCGAGCACGAGATTGATCCCGGTCGGCTTGAACATCACGAAGCGCGGATCGCCGGTGAGCAGGGTCGCCGCTCCGAACACGGCGATCAGGCCGAGCCCGGCCCATTGCAGCATGCCGATCGGCGCCTTGCGCGCAAAACGCCAGCCGATCCCAAGCGCGGCAAGCCCGATGCCGACGCCAGTCGCGAGATAGATGTTCCTGCTCATGAGGAACACGAGCAGGAACACGATCATCGGCGCGAGATCGGCGGCGAAATAGCGAAGGGTGTAGCCGAGGCCGCTCATGACGGACTCCCAGTCCGGCTTCGGTGTAGCCGAGGCCGCTCATGACGGACTCCCAGTCCGGCTTCGCGGCCGGAGAGATCAGGCCCAAGAATCAGGCGGGATCGGCGATCCAGTTGCCGTGGAAGCCGAAGGGGACGCGCACCGGCAGTTCGACCGTCGCCACCGGCGGGCCCTCGAAGTCCTGGGCGTCGAGGATCACGACGTCCGAGGCGTCCCGGTTCTGGTCGTAGACGTACGTCAGGACCCAGCCGTCGTCCTCGGCCTTCGCATCGGGACGCGCCACGAACACCGGCTCGAGCGTATAGCGGCCCGGCCCGTGGTCGTGGGTCTCATTCCGGCCGGAAACCATATCGTGCTTGTAGACGGCGCCGAAGCCCTGCAGCGTGTCATTGGCGCCGGCGGTATAGCCGAAGCGATAGGCTTGGCCCGCGCGGGCGTCGTTGAAGCGCGGGAACTCCAGCGAGCGGTCGTCGAGCATGGTCTCCGAGAGGTGGCCGGTCGAGGGATCCATGCGCCAGCGCACAAGCACTGGCCGGCCCTCGCTTGGCCCGCGCATCTCCTTGGCGAACATCTTGAGATGGCGCACCACGTCCATCACCACTTTATCCCCGTCGTCATAGGCGTTCATCACGTGGAAGACATAGCAGGACGGCGCCTCGATCCATTTGAGCCCCTCGAGGTCGCCAGAGCGCGGCAGAAGGCCGATGCGCGGCGTCATCTTATCGTCCCAGCGGAACGGGAAGCCGCCGCGGCCCACGAGCGCCATGTCGAAACGCACCGGCAGGTCGAGGATGATCGCGAACCGCGCGGTGAACGCGGTGTCGTGGATCATCGGGCAGTAGGGCGCCGGGATGTCGGCTGCGGTGCGCGCGCGGCCGGCCCGGTCCACCGTCAGATAGCTGATCGCCTCGAGCCCCGGCTGATAGGCGACGGCGTGGAATTCGCCCGTGGCCGGGTCGATCTTCGGGTGGGCGGTGAAGCCGTGCTTCAGCGTGCCCGAAAGATCGGAGCGCGCGACGCTTTCGAGGGTGTAGGTCAGCTCGACCGGCAGGCCGCCGGCCTCGACGATGGCGTAGGTGCGCCCGCCCATGTCGATGATGTTGGTGTTGGCGGTGTTGTCGCCGAAGCCGTTGCGCGGACCGGGCAGGCCAGGGCGGCCGAGCAAAGGCGCGATCGAGTCGGAGACCACGGCGCGGTTGCGGTACCATTCGGCCTTGCCGCCGCGGAGTCTGAGGCCATGCGCCATGCCGGAGCCCATGAACCAGTGGTAGGTCTTGGGATCGACCGGCCCGAGCGGATTTGGGCCGATGCGGAGATAACGGCCGGCGAGCGCCTCTGGGATTGAGCCCTTCACCGGCAGGTCGAAGGCGGTGGTTTCGACCTTAACCGGCGCGAAATTGCCTTGAAGATAGGGGTTGGACGCCGCTTCGCCGGCGGGCCGCTCGAGCGTTTCGACGGTGGACATGGCGCTGTCTCCAGGTTATGTGATACCTTATCACATCACGGCTGGCGGCGGCCGTCAAGTCAAAAGTTATAGGTAATAACATGACGCGCAAGCCGACCGCGGGCGCAATCGCGAAGGCTGACAACGCCTACCATCACGGCGATTTGCGCGCGGCCCTCGTCGCGACGGCGCGCGAGGAGCTGGAGACCGCTCGGCCCGAGGAGATCACGCTCAAGTCCCTCGCGCTCAGACTGGGCGTGTCGCAACCCGCGCCTTATCGGCATTTCGCCAGCCGCGACGCGCTGCTGGCCGCCGTCGCCGCCGACGGGTTCGAGCGCTTCCACAGGGCCGTGGCCGCGGCGCGGGACGAAGCGGGCGGGAACGAGGCGTTCGTCAAGTCCTGCCTCGCTTATCTCGAGTTCGCGCGCTTGAACCGCGGCGTCTATCGGCTGATGTTCGCGTCCCAGCTCCTGCGCCAGACCGACGACGAGGCGCTGGACCGGGCCTCGGCGGCGGCCTTCGACTTCCTGCTCGAGGGCGTGGCCAAGACCGCTCCGCCCGAGCGCGTGCGCGCCATCGCCGTTTGGATCTGGTCGACGCTGCATGGCCTCGCCATGCTGGAGGCGGAGGGCCTCGCCGGCGGACCGCCCGGCGCGGACATGAGCCCCGAGGCCGTGGTGCGCGAGATGATGGCCACCCTCGCCGGCCGGGGCGGGTGAGGGCCTCGTCGCGGCGGCTGGTCTAGCGGAGCAGCTCCTCAAAAGCTTGTCCGACCTCCGGCGTGAGCAGCCTGGCGGAAGCGGGGTCGCAGGTCCCCGGACGCCGCCAGAGGCAGATGCGCTCCTTCGTCATCGCCCGGTCGTAGGGGTCCGTCCAGCACTGGACCTCATGGTAGCCGAGGGCCGTGAAATCGGTCGCGAGAGGGGCCGGGCGCCCCAGCGCCTTGTCGCGCGGCTGCAGGCTGATCACGTAATTATAGGCGTTGGGCGCGATCGGCGCCGCCCCGTCGCCCGCGTCATAGAGCGCGATCCCGGGACGCAGGTTCACGTAGCCGGCCTGCCGCCACCAGTCCTTGGCGGGATAGACGCCGACGCCGCACGCTTGGGCGTCCGCGTCGACGGCGCGCATCGCCAGAATCGACCCGCGCGACCGAACCCAGAACCATATCCGGTTCGGCGAGGCTGCGAGCGCGAGCGAGGCGAAGGTCCAGACGAGCGGCACGGCTACAATGAGGGCGCGCCGGACCTGCGGCCGGCCGAGC
>DATJRL010000484.1:0-5435 GCA_035504785.1 Caulobacteraceae bacterium | reverse complement strand
AGCCGTGGCTGAGCAGGAGCGGGATCCCGGACCCGTGGACCTGGTAATAGAGGTGCACTCCGTTGCGGTTCAGTGTGGGCATATCCGTTCCTCCTTATTGTCTGGCCACGGAAAACACTGAAAACACGGACAAAACCAATTCTATGTCATCCCGGAGAGCCGCGCAGCGGACTCATCCGGGATCTGCTTGTTACCGCCGGCGCCGAGGAGATCCCGGATAAGCGCTGCGCGCTTTCCGGGATGACACTTGGGGGGCGGACGTTGCCTCGGCTTGTCCGTGTCCTCTGTGGTTTCCGTGGCTAAATCCCACCTTACGCCCCAACGAAGTTCCCCGCCCGGCGCTCGTTCACGGCGCGGACGCCTTCGGCGAAGTCCTTGGTCTTGCGCAGCCAGCTCTGTTCGATGAGCTCGTGATCGGTCTGGTTCTTCACCGCCTCGGCGAGGCCGGCGCGGAAGGTCGCTCGGGTCGACTGCACCGCCAGCGGGGCGTTCTCGGCGATCTCGGACGCGAGCTTCAGCGCGGCGGATTCCAGCTCGTCGAGCGGCGCCAGCACGTCGGCGAGGCCCCAGTCGAACGCCTCCTGGCCATTGATCCGCCGGCCGGTCAGGCAGAGCAGCGCCGCACGCTGCTGGCCCACCACGCGCGGCAGGGTGTGGGTGATGCCGAAACCGGGGTGGAAGCCCAGCTTGACGAAGTTGGCGGTGAAGCGCGCCTCGGGGGCGGCGACGCGGAAGTCGGCCACCAGCGCCAGCCCCAGCCCCGCGCCCACCGCCGCGCCCTGGATGGCGGCCACGATCGGCTTCTTCACCGAGAACAGCCGCACCGCCTCGACGTAGAGCGGGTTGATGCCCTGCATGCCCTGAGCGCCGACGCCGCCGGGGTTGACCAGGTCCGCGCCGGCGCAGAACGGCTTGCCGGCGGATCGCAAGACGCTCGCGCGCAGATCGCGGGTCTCGTCGATGTCGAACAGCGCATCGGCCAGCGCCTGCATGGACTCCACCGAGACGTGGTTGTTGGGCGGCCGATCGAAAGTGACCACCGCCACATGGCCCTCGGCCCTGACCTTGACCTCGCCGCCGCCGTATTCGGATTTCATGGATGATCCTTCGAGTGTCCTGCTTCGATTTGGGTCCACGCCCCCTCCGTCACGCTCCGCGTGACACCTCCCCCGTTGTCACCGGTGAGGAGCGGACTCCCGCGGCTTCGCTCCTCACCCGCAAAGCGGGGGAGGGGGACCATGCGCAGCATGGTGGAGGGGGCGAGAGTCGAGTTCACCGCCGGGTCCCCAGTAAATTCCGCGCCACCACCCACTTATGCACCTCGGTGGGGCCCTCGTAGATGCGCATGGTGCGCAGCCGCGCGGCCATCAGCTGCAGCGGCAGCTCCTTGGTCATGCCCATGGCGCCGAAGGTCTGCATGGCGTGGTCGACGACTTCGGAGGCCATCTCGGTGGCGAACCACTTGATCATCGAGATCTCGGTGCGCACGTCGCGGCCCTGGTCGAGCTTCCAGGCGCAGTCGTAGGTCATCAGCCGCGTCGCGTGGATCTTGGTCGCGGCGTCCGCCACCCACCATTGGATCGCCTGGCGTTCGGAGAGCGGCACGCCGAAGGTGACCCGCTGCGGGGCGTATTCGACGATCATGTCGAGGGCGCGCTGGGCCATCCCCACCGACCAGGCCGCCATCTGCACCCGGCGCGTGCCGAGGCGCAGCTGCATGGGCGCGAAGCCGGCGCCCTCGGCGCCCAGTAGCTTCCAGCCCTCGACCCGGCAGTCCTCCAGCGCGATCTCGTAGGTATAGGCCCCCCCGATCATCGGGATGCGGCGCAGCACGTTGAATCCGGGCGTGCCCTTGTCGACGATGAAGGCCGAGATACCGCCGCGGGCGCGCTTCTCCCGGTCGGTCAGCGCCATCAGGATGGTGAAGTCGGCGTCCGCGGCCCTGGAGATCCAGATCTTGCGGCCGTTGATCACCCAATCGTCGCCCCCCTCCTTGCCGGGGACTCGCTCGGCGCGGGTGATCATGCCGGCCGGATCGCCGCCCGCGCCGGGCTCGGAAATGCCGATCGCCGAGACCATTTCGCCGCGAACGTAGGGCTCGAAGTAGGCCGCCCGCTGCCGATCGGTCACGGTCGCCTTCAGCATGCGCAGGTTCGGGCTGTCCGGCGGCAGGGTGTAGGGCGTGATGGTGCGGCCCATCTCCTCCTCGACCCCGACCATGGCCATCGACGGCAGATCGGCCCCGCCGATGTCCTCCGGCGCGTCGAGACCCCAGAGGCCGAGCTCCCGAGACTTCGCGTCGAGGCGCGCATGATCCTCGGGATCGAGGCCGAGGCCCCTGCCCTCGGCTTCGCGGGCGAGCGTCTTGGCTTCGAGCGGCAGGAGCTCGTCGCGCACGAACCGCGCGACCAGGTCCTTCAGCCTCCGATGTTCTTCGGCGAGCTCGAAATCCAAGCGCCTCTCCCACCCGTCGTGGCTTTTCGCCGTTCTTGGCGTCATTGTAGCCGGACAAAACACGGGGCGTCATGCCCCAAGCAGTGATGTGGGAGGCGTTAGTTTGGCCAAGGCGAGCGAACTGCCGCGCGAGGCGACCGGACCCCTGAAGGGAATCCGCATCCTGGACATGACCGGCGTGGTCTTCGGCGCCTACGCCACCCAGATGCTCGGCGATCTCGGGGCCGACGTGATCAAGGTCGAGTTCCCAGGCGGGCGGCGCGGCGGCGGCGGCGACATCATGCGCTGGACTGGCGCCCTGCCGGAGGGATGTCCGCCGGACCTCGGGCCAATCTTCCTGACCATCAACCGCAACAAGCGCTCGGTGCTGCTCGACCTGCGTGAGGAGAAGGCCGCCAGGTCGCTCCGTAAGCTGATCAAGACCTGCGACGTGTTCGCCGCCTCGGTGCGCTACGACGGCCTGACCCGGCTCGGCCTCGACTACGAGGGCGTCAAGGCGGTGCGCCCCGACATCATCTACTGCCATGGCGCAGGCTACGGCGCGGCGGGTCCTTATGCCGGGGAGCCGGCCTACGACGACTTGATCCAGGCCAGCTCGGGGCTCGGCGATTTGCTACCGCGCACCGACGGCAATCCGATCCCGCGGTACCTGCCCACGCTGGCGGCGGACAAGGTGGCGGGGCTGTTCATGGCCAACGCCATCACCGCGGCGCTCTATCACCGTCAGCAGAGCGGCGAGGGCCAGTTCGTCGAAGTTCCGATGCTGGAGTGCCTGGTCAGCTTCAACCTGGTCGAGAACATGTTCGGCCACACCTTCGATCCGCCCACCGGGCAATGGGCGTACACCCGCTCGGCCAACCCCAATCGAAAGCCGTTCCCGACCAAGGACGGCTACATCGGGCTGCTGCCGTATACGGACCAGCAGTGGGACCAGTTCTTCGAGATCGCCGGCTGGGGAGAGACCATCTCCAAGGACCCGCGCTTCTCCGACTTCCGCACCCGCGCGGCGCACATCGGCGAATTGTACAAGATGGTCGACGAGGTCACCCTCACCCGCACCACGGACGAGTGGCTCGAACTGCTGAAGCCGCTCAACATCCCGGTGGTGAAGATGAACCGGCTCGACGACCTGTTCGACGACCCGCACCTGAAGGCGGTCGGCCTGTTCCAGCACGAGACTCACCCGGACGCCGGGCCGTACGTGATGCTGAAGCCGCCGGTGAACTACTCGAAGACGCCCGCCAACATCCGCCGCCATCCCCCGCGGCTCGGTCAGCATACGGACGAGGTGCTGGCCGAAGTCGAGGATCGCGAGACGGCCGAATAGGAGAGCCCGATGCGCCTGAGACAAGTCGCCCTGATCGCCCACCGGGTCGCGCCGATCACGGCGCAGCTGAAGACCGTGTTCGACCTCAACGTCGCCTACGTCGATCCCGGCGTGGAGGTGTTTGGACTGAAGAACGCGGTGTTGCCGGTGGGCGGCGAGTTCCTGGAGGTGCTGGAGCCGTTCCGGGGCGACGCCTCGGGCGCCCGCTACCTCGCCCGCCGCGGCGGCGACGCGGGCTACATGGTGATCCTGCAGGACGCCGACTCCTACGCCCATCGCGACCGGCTGGCGGCGGCAGGCGCGCGGGTGATCGCCAGGAACCCGGAGGGACCTTACCGCTTCACCCACTTCCATCCGGCCGACTGCGCCGGCGCGCTGACGTCGATCGACAGCATCGTCGGCGACGAGAACTGGCGCGACCGCAAGAGCGACTGGCTGGCGGCGGGGCGCGACTGGCGTCGGCATGAGAGCGGCGAGAGCCTGGGCGTCGCCTCGGTGACCATTCAGTCCCGCGATCCGGTGGCCGCCTGCGAGCGCTGGCGTGAGCTCCTCGACCGGCCCGCCCGCACCGGCGGCGATACGCTGGAGATCCCGCTCGAGCGCGGCGTGATCCGCTTCACCGCGCCGGTCGATGCCGACGGGACCGGGGTGGTGGCCTGTGACATCGAGGTCAAGGACCCGGACGCGACCCTGGCGCGGGCCCGAGCCGCCGGTGTGCCAGTGGCGGGCGGCGCGGTCGAGATCTGCGGCGTCAGTTTGAGGCCCGTTGCGGTCTAAGAACGCGGCGCCCCCCTCCAGTGTCATCCCGGAAGCGAGCGCCGCGAGCTATCCGGGATCTCGGGCGGGCTCTGGCGTTGAGGAGATCCCGGATGAGCGCTGCGCGCTCTCCGGGATGACACTGAATAGAGGAGGTCTGGAATGAGCCTGAAGGGACAGCGCATCGCCGTCATCGGCGGCACGTCGGGGATCGGCTTCGCGGTGGCGAAGGCGGCGCTGGCGGAGGGTGCGGAGCTGGTGGTCGGCTCCAGCAATCCACAGAACGTCGAGGCGGCCGTCGGTCGGCTGGGAGGGGGCGCGTCGGGCCATGCCGTCGACGTGAAGTCCGAGGCCGACGTCGAGGCTTTCTTCGCCAAGGTCGGCGCGCTGGACCATCTGGTGTTCACCGCCGGCGACTGGGGCGGCTTCCGCAACGCGCGGCCGCTGACCGACACCGACCTGATCGAGGCGAGAGGCGGCTTCGACGTCAGGTTCTGGGGCGCGCTGACCGCCGTCAAGCACGCCCTGCCGCGCCTCGCCCGGACCGGCTCGATCGTGCTCACCAATGGCACGGTCGCGCACCGGCCGCAGAAAGGTCGACCGATCTCCACCGCGATGGCCGGGTCCCTCGAGCACCTGACTCGGGCGCTGGCGGTCGACCTGGCCCCGATCCGGGTCAACGCCGTCTGTCCCGCCGGCATCCGCACCGACGTCTGGAAGTCGGTCCCCGAAGACCGCCTTGCGGAGATGACCCGCCGCCAGCCGCTGCCCCGCATCGGCGAACCGGAGGAGGTCGCCGAGGCCTACCTCTACGCCATGCGCGGCGGCTACACGACCGGCCAGGTGCTGCTGGTCGATGGGGGAACGACGATCGTGTGAGGGCGGCGGGGGGGGGGGG
>DATJRL010000483.1:0-3426 GCA_035504785.1 Caulobacteraceae bacterium | reverse complement strand
AAGAACCAGGCCTGGAACTTCGGGATCGAGACCGGCTGGGTGCAGACCGACCTGCGCTTCGGCCATGGCTCGCCGGACACGTTCAGCGCCACGGCGACCGACCTCGGCGGCTACGCCACCTACCTGTCGGGCGGCCTGTTCGTGGACGGGGTGATCAACGCCAACTTCCTCAACCTCAGCGACGACCTGCCGGAACTGGGCGCGCCGCCGGTGACCGCCGGCACCCATGGCACCAGCTGGGGCGGCCAGGTGGAGGCCGGCTACCAAATGCCGATCGGGGCGTCGGCGTTCTGGGAGCCGGTGGGCTCGCTCTCCTACGTCGACACCACCTTCGGATCGTTGCTGGTCCCGGGCGGTCTCGACCAGATGGGCGGCGACACCTCCTTCCGCGGCAGCCTCGGCGCACGGATCGGCCTCACCCAGGACTTCCAGTACTACAAGGTGAAGTTCGCGCTCACCGGCCGGATCTGGGACGAGTTCGAGAACAACCCGTCCAGCACCCTGATCGTCGCGGGTGGTCCGGACTTCCTCAACAACGACGACCTCAAGGGCGTGTTCGGCGAGGTTTCCGGCCAAGCCAACCTGTTCACCACCACCTCGGGTCTGAGCGCCTTCCTCACCGGCGGCATCAAGTTCAAGACCGATTACGAAGAAGGCACCGTCACCATCGGCGCCAGGTACCAGTGGTGAGCCGAGCGGCCTAGGCGCCGCTCAACTCATCGCCTCACTTCGGCAAGGCCGGCCCCATGGGGTCGGCCTTGTTCGTTCGGGTTCGCTGGAAGGCCCGCGATCCTTGACGCGTCCTCCTTGACGGCCCGCAGGACCCGCGGCACGCGTCTATAACTCACAGTAATTTCAACGACTTAGAGACGTCTTCCTTCTCGCCTCGCGGCAGAGGGATGATGCCAAATCCGCTTCGGCGCGAAATCGGCGATGCCGTAGCTTGTGAGGCCGATCTGGGGGCCGGACGCTCCGGGTTACAAGACGAATGCCAGCTCAGCGCCGCCCTGTCCGGCCCCGGCCTGGCGCGTCAGCGCGGACGCCTGGCCGGGGTGGCGGATCGCGAGCCTCCAATCCGATTTCTCGCCGCTGCAGAAGACGGTCCGCGCATTGTGTTTTGCCGGCCTGGCACTAAAACCGTCGACGACAGGCTCGGCCCACCCGCCCGTCGCGGCGACCCAGCCCGCCCGCCCCGCCGCTGAGCTGGGCGTCCTCTGCATTCAGGAGAGCTTTAGACAAGATGCGTTCCCTGGCTTTCGCCGCCGCCGCCGCCCTGTTCGTCGCCACCGCCGCCGGCACGGCTTATGCGGCGCCTACCAAGCCCGATGCGGCGCCGCCGGCCGAGCAACAGCCCCCGAGCCCGCCGCGGGCGTTCCTTGCCGAAGGCTACAGCCAGCCCGACATCACCCCGGGGTTCTGCAAGAGCCTAGACGCCGGGCGCACCGTCTGCACGATCCCCGGCATGACGGCCGGCACCTACTACGCGGAAGCCATTGGCTCTTCGACCGCGACCGCGGAAGGCGCGGCTCAGCAGCTGTCGATCGTCGCCGGCGACCAGAGCTGCACGGCGACGCGGGAGCGCGATCCGAAGCAGCCCTGGGCCGTCGGCTCGCAGCGGTCGCTGCGCGGCGGCTGCATCTTCACCATCGTCAGCGATGCGCCGGTGAACGTCGTCGCCATCTACGCCGACGCCAAGGCGACCAAGGACCCGAAGGGCCCGGTCCTGTCGATCCGGCGGATGCCTTGGTCCGGGGTGCTGAACGCCGTGCCGGTGCGCGAGAAACAGTAGCCCGCGCAAGAAACAGCAGCCGCGCGAGAGCGCCGGCGAGAGGAGCCTCGGAATGCGTGACATTCTGCACGTGATCGGCGGCGAAGCGTCCGGCGCCTCGTCGGCGCGGTTCGGCGACGTCTTCGACCCCAACACCGGCGCGGTGCAGGCGCGCGTGGCCATGGCCGATGCGGCCGGCGTGGACCTGGCGGTCCTGGCCGCCAAGGAAGCCCAGCCGGCCTGGGCGGCGGTGAACCCGCAGCGGCGGGCGCGGGTGATGTTCGAGTTCAAGCGCCTGGTCGAGGCGCACATGGACGAACTCGCCCACCTGCTCTCCTCCGAGCACGGCAAGGTGGTGGCCGACAGCCGCGGCGACGTGCAGCGCGGGCTGGAGGTGGTGGAGTTCGCCTGCGGCATCCCCCACGCGCTGAAGGGCGAGTACACCGAAGGCGCCGGGCCCGGCATCGACGTCTATTCGATGCGTCAGCCCCTGGGCGTGGTCGCCGGCATCACCCCATTCAACTTCCCGGCCATGATCCCGATGTGGATGTTCGCGGTCGCCATCGCGGTCGGCAACGCCTTCATCCTGAAGCCGTCGGAGAAGGACCCTTCCGTGCCGGTGCGGCTGGCGGAGCTGTTCCTGGAAGCCGGCGGCCCGCCCGGCATCCTCAGCGTGGTGCACGGCGACAAGGCCGCGGTCGACGCCATCCTCACCCACCCGGACATCGCCGCGGTGAGCTTTGTCGGCTCCTCCGACATCGCCGCTTATGTCTACGCCACCGGCGCCGCGCACGGAAAGCGCGTCCAGGCGATGGGCGGGGCCAAGAACCACGGCATCGTGCTGCCCGACGCCGACCTCGGCCAGGCGGTGAAGGACATCGTCGGCGCCGCCTACGGCTCGGCCGGCGAGCGCTGCATGGCCCTGCCGGTGGTCGTGCCGGTGGGCGCCAGGACCGCCAATGCGGTCCGCGAGCGGGTGCTGGCCGAGATCGAGACGCTGAAGGTCGGCGTCTCCACCGACCCGGCCGCGCAGTACGGGCCTCTGGTGACCGCCGCTCACAAGAAGAAGGTCGAGGACTACATCCAGCTGGGCGTCGACGAGGGCGCCGAACTGGTGCTGGACGGCCGCGGCTTTTCCCTGCAGGGCCACGAGCAGGGCTTCTTCGTCGGCCCGACCCTGTTCGACCAGGTGAAGCCGACCATGAAAACCTACCAGGAGGAGATCTTCGGTCCGGTGCTGCAGATCGTCCGCGCCGAGAGCTTCGAGGACGCGCTGGCGCTGCCCTCGCGACATCCTTACGGCAACGGCGTCGCCATCTTCACCCGCGACGGCCGCGCCGCGCGCGACTTCGCCGCCCGCGTGCAGGTCGGCATGGTCGGGATCAACGTGCCGATCCCGGTGCCGGTCGCCTACCACACGTTCGGCGGCTGGAAACGCTCGGCGTTCGGCGACGCCAACCAGCACGGCATGGAAGGCGTGAGGTTCTATACCAAGGTCAAGACCGTCACCGCCCGCTGGCCAGAAAGCGTCCTGGAGACGAGCCAGCGGGAAGGCGAGTCGAGCTTCGTCATTCCGACGATGCGGTGAGGCGCGTCATGTGTACCCCCCATTCCTTGTCATCCCGGAGAGCCCCCCGGACTTGTTCCGGGGGGACTCA
>DATJRL010000482.1:0-3369 GCA_035504785.1 Caulobacteraceae bacterium | reverse complement strand
GTTGCCGATGCAGGTGGTGCAGCCGTAGCCGACGAGGTTGAAGCCCAGCGCGTCCAGCGGTTTGGTCAGTCCCGCCTTGGCCAGATAGTCGGTCACCACCTGCGAGCCGGGCGCGAGCGAGGTCTTCACCCAGGGCTTGGTCTTCAGGCCTTTGGCGACGGCGTTCTTGGCCACCAGGCCGGCCGCGAGCAGCACGCTGGGGTTGGAGGTGTTGGTGCAGGAGGTGATGGCGGCGATGACCACGTCGCCGTTGCCGACGTCATGCTCCTCGCCGCTCACCGCCACCCGCTGGCCGGCGGTCTCCTCGGTTTTGCCGAACTCGGAGGTGAGCGCGCCCTTGAAGGCGGAGGCGGCGTCGGTGAGCGCCACCCGGTCCTGCGGCCGCTTCGGTCCGGCGAGCGAGGGCGCGACCGTCGCCAGGTCCAGCTCCAGCACGTCGGTGAACTCCGGCTCCGGATGCCCCGGCTGGCTCCAGAGCCCTTGCGCCTTGGCGTAAGTCTCCACCAGCGCCACGCGATCCTCGTCCCGGCCGGTGCGGGCCAGATAGTCGATGGTCGCCTGGGTGATCGGGAAGAAGCCGCAGGTGGCGCCGTATTCCGGGGCCATGTTGCCGATGGTGGCCTGGTCCTCGATGGTGAGGTTGTCGAGGCCGTCGCCGAAGTACTCGACGAACTTGCCGACCACGCCCTTCTTGCGCAGCATCTGGGTGACGGTCAGCACCATGTCGGTGGCGGTCGCCCCTTCCGGCAGCGCGCCGGTCAGGCGGAAGCCGATGACTTCCGGGATCAGCATCGGGATCGGTTGGCCGAGCATGGCCGCCTCCGCCTCGATGCCGCCGACGCCCCAGCCCAGCACCGAGAGGCCGTTGACCATGGTGGTGTGGCTGTCGGTGCCCACCACCGTGTCCGGATAGGCGACCTCGCCGCCGTCGGCCGCGGCGGACCAGACGGTCTGGGCCAGGTACTCGAGGTTGACCTGGTGGCAGATGCCAGTGCCGGGCGGCACCACGCGGAAGTTGTTGAAGGCGGAAGAGCCCCAGCGCAGGAACCGATAGCGTTCCAGGTTGCGCTGGTACTCCTTGTCGACGTTGCGATCGAAAGCGGTGGGGGCGCCGAAGTAGTCCACCATCACCGAATGGTCGATGACGAGATCGACCGGCACCAGCGGATTGATCTTGTCCGCGTCGGCGCCGAGCTTGGCCAAGGCGTCGCGCATGGCGGCGAGGTCGACCACGGCCGGCACGCCGGTGAAGTCCTGCATCAGCACGCGGGCGGGGCGGAAGCTGATCTCGTGCTCCGTCGAGCCCTTGTTGGTCAGCCAGGCGGCGAAGGCCTGGAGGTCGTCGTCGCCGACGGTGAGGCCGTCCTCGAAGCGCAGCTGGTTCTCCAGCAGCACCTTCAGCGACACCGGCAGGCGGCCGATGCCGGCGAGGCCGGCGTCTTCCGCGGCGGCGAGGCTGTAGTATTGATAGGTCTTGCCCCCCGCGGACAGTTCGCGGCGGGTCTTGAGGCTGTCGATAGACGCCATGAGAGGGGTCCTTCCCTGGTCCAGGCCGCCCGAACATCGGCTCCGGGGTCGCGCGCTGTGTCGGGACACACAGCGTCCCGACACGCGCCGCGCAGAGCCATCGCAAGCCCCCGGATCGCGGCCGGGGGTGTCATAGCGGCGGGGGCAGGCTTCGTCCACGCTGGGCGCGGATCGGCCGCATGATCAAATCCGCGTCTGTCGACAGCCTCGCCGTGCGGCGCGGCGAGCGGCTGCTGCTGAGGGGGCTCAGCTTCAGCGTGGCGGCGGGCGAGGCGCTGGCGCTGGTCGGACCGAACGGCGCCGGCAAGACGAGCCTGCTGCGCGCGGTGGCCGGCTTCCTGAGGCCCGAGAGCGGCGGCGTCTCGTTCCAGGGCGAAGACGGCGCCCTCGACGCCGAGGACGCCCGGCGCGGCGGCCTGCACCTCGTCGGCCACCAGGACGCGCTGAAGGGCGCGCGGCCGGCTCGCGACGAGCTCCTGTTCCAGACGCGCTGGACCGGCGGCGACGAGGCGTCGGCCCTGGCCGCCGCCGAGCGGCTGGGGCTGACCAGGATGCTGGACCTGGCCGTCCGGCAGCTCTCGGCGGGCCAGCGCCGCCGCCTGGCGCTGGCCCGATTGATCGCCAGCCCCAGGCCGCTGTGGCTGCTCGACGAGCCGCTGGCGCCCCTGGACCAGGCCCATCGGATCCTGTTCGGCGAACTGATGGCCGCGCACCTCGCGGCCGGCGGCCTGATCATCGCCGCCGTGCACGACCCGCTCCCAATCCGGGTCCGCACGTTGGAGATCCCGGCGTGAGGGCGCTAGCGTGGCTGTTCCGGCGCGAATTGGCGTTGGCGTGGAGCGGCGGGGGCGGGCCGCTGTTGGCGCTCGGCTTCTATGCCGCGGTCACCACGCTGACGCCGTTCGCGATCGGCCCATCGCAGCAACGGCTGGCCGCGATCGCAGTGGGACTCGCCTGGATCGCGCTCGCGCTGGCCTCGCTGCTCTCGCTCGATCGCTTGTTCGAACGCGACTTCGAGGACGGCGCGCTCGACCTGCTGATGCTGGGTCCGGCGCCGATCGAGGCGGTCGCCGCGGTGAAATGCCTGGCGCACTGGACCACGGCCGGCGCGCCGCTGGCGCTGGCGGCGCCCGTCGCCGCCGTGGCGCTCGGCGCGCCAAGTCGTCTGGCGCCGCTGATCCTGGCCACCGCCGCGATCGGCGGCCTCGCCTTCTCGTTCGTCGGCGGCCTGGGCGCGGCGCTCGCGCTCGGCAGCCGGCGCGGCGGCCTCCTCATCGCGGTGATCGTGCTGCCGCTCCTGACTCCGCCGGTGATCTTCGGGGGCGGGGCGCTCGACGCCTTCGCCGCCGGCCTGCCCTGGACGGGCGCCTTTCTGATGCTCGCCGCCTACGCCCTGGCCGCCATGGCGCTCTCGCCGTTCTTCGCCGCCGCGGCCTGCCGCAACGCTGTGTCCTAACTTGGCCTTGGCTGAAACATTCGGTCGCGCGCCGGACATCCCACTGTTGCAAGAAACCCTCATCTTGACCGTTCGAGGGACGTCATCGTCGAGACCCATAAATGAACTCCACCTTCGGCCGCGGCGCGCTCTTCGCGAGTGTCATCGCTCTCGCCGCCGTGACGGGCGGCGCTTTCGCGCAGCCCGCGCCGCCGCCTCCGCCCGCCGCTGACGCGGCCGGCCCCGCGCATCACCATTTCGACCCGGCCAAGATGCGCGAGCGCATGGCCGAACACCTGCGGGCGGTCCTGCAGCTGCAACCCGGCCAGGACGCGGCGCTCGACGCCTTCCTCGACGCGATGAAGCCGCCGGAAGGGATGCGTGAACATCACAACCAGAACATGGCG
>DATJRL010000481.1:0-3682 GCA_035504785.1 Caulobacteraceae bacterium | reverse complement strand
CCGAGGTGTGGGAGCGGGCGGACGTCGAAGACGCCGCGCGCGAGCTGCGCGCGCAGATCGACCAGGCGCTGGACTGGGGCGTCGACGTCACCCACCTCGACAGCCACATGGGCGTCAACCAGACCAACGCCCGCTATTACGACCTCTATCTCGAGCTCGCCGAGGCATACCGCCTGCCGCTGCGCATGGCCGGCAAGAACGCCGAGCGCGCGCTGGGCTTTCCCATCCGCGCCCCGGCGGCCGCGAAGGGGATCCTGCACCCGGACGACTTCTACTTCCGCTGGAAGAGCCCCACGTCCGAGCTCCTGGCGGAGCGCGCGCCGAAGCTCGCCCCCGGCGTCACCGAGTTCCTCATGCACCCGGTGCTGGATGGCCCCGAGTTGCGCGGCTACGACCTCGACGCCGCCCAGGTCCGCGTCGACGACCACGCCTGCGCCATCGACCCCGCCACCCGCGCCCTCTTCGCCGCCGAACACATCCAGACCATCAGCTTCCGCCCGCTGCGGGCGCTGCAGCGGGCCGGCTGACGGTCGCTTTGGACCACGAAAACACGAACGCGCCGATTGTCCGCCCGCCTCCCAACTTTGTCATCCCGGCCGCAGCGAAGCGAAGAGCCGGGATCTCCTTCGCGCTGAAGGCGACAAGGAGATCCCGGATGACTCCGCTGCGCGGGTCTCCGGGATGACAACCGAGGGGGGCGAACGCGTATGCCGTTCGTGATTTTCGTGTTTTTCGTGGTCCACCTTCCAGCAACTCACGTCGACAATTCGCTTGCGCTTCCGCGCCGGCGCCCGAGTATTCTGGGTCCAAACTAGCCTTGGAGGCGCGCGTGCGGGATCTGATCATTCGCGGCGGGACTATCGTCGATGGGACCGGCGCGGCGCCGTTCCAGGGCGATATCGGCATCGACGGCGACCGCATCGTCGAGGTGGGCGAGGTCGGCGGGCCCGCGCGGCGCGAGATCGACGCGCGCGGCAAGATCGTCACCCCAGGCTGGGTCGACATCCACACCCACTACGACGGCCAGGCCACCTGGGACCCGCTGATGGCGCCCTCGAGCTGGCACGGCGTCACCACGGCGATCATGGGCAACTGCGGCGTCGGCTTCGCGCCGGTCAAACCCGACGCCCACGCTTTCCTGATCGAGCTGATGGAAGGCGTCGAGGATATTCCCGGCATCGCCCTGCACGAGGGCATCGACTGGACCTGGGAGTCGTTCCCCGAGTATCTCGATGCGCTCGAGAGCAAGAAGCGCGTTCTCGACGTGGGCGTGCACGTGCCGCACGCCCCGGTGCGCGCCTACGTCCTCGGCGAGCGCTGCAACACCGACTACGAGCCCGACGCCGGCGAGATCGCCGAAATGGCGGCGCTGGTGCGCGAGGGCGTCGAGGCCGGCGCCCTCGGCTTTTCGACGTCGCGCACGCTGCTGCACAAGGACCTTAAGGGCGTCCACATGCCCGGCACCTTCGCCGGGTCGGATGAGATGCTGGCGCTCGGCATGAGCATGAAAGGGCTGAAGCACGGCGTCTTCGAAATGGTCTCCGACCATCTGGGCGACGACGACGAGTGGCTCTGGGTCAAGGGCTTCGCCCATGAGACCGGGCTGCCGGTCACGCTGGTGGCGACCTCGGCCGGCGCCTACCAGGGCGACAAGATGTACAACATCGCCGAGGAGGCGAGGCGCCACGGCATGGACATCCGGCCCCAGATCGCCGGGCGGCCGACCGGCATCCTGCAGGGACTGACGTCGAGCTTCCACGTGTTCTCCGGTCACCCGACCTACCGGCGCGACATCGCGCCGCTGCCGCTCGCGGAGAAGGTGGCGATGATGCGAAAGCCCGAGGTTCGGGCGGCGCTGCTGTCGGAGCAGAGCGCGATGCGCTCCGGCGCGATGGGCGATCCGAACGAACTGCTCTATCGGGTCTTCCCGCTTGGCGACAATCCCAACTACGAGCCGGATCGCGAGCAGTCGGTGGGCGCCATGGCCGACGCCGCGGGCGTCACGCCTATGGAGATGATGTACGATCTGCTCATCCAGGGCGGCGGGCGGGAGCTGTTCTACCAGCCGCTCGGCGGCTACGTGACCTACAACTTCGACTTCTTCCGCAAGAACATGCAGCACCCGAACGTGTTGTTCGGGCTTTCCGACGGCGGGGCGCACTGCGGCGTGATCGCCGACGCCGGCATGCCGACCTTCATCCTCACCCACTGGGCGCGCGACCGGGTGAAAGGCGACCGCTTCCCGCTGGAGTTCCTGGTCAAGAAGCTCACCCGCGACACCGCCATGGCCTACGGCCTGTCCGACCGCGGCGAGCTGAAGTCCGGCCTGCTGGCCGACCTCAACGTCATCGACTTCGACAAGCTGCGGCTCTACCGCCCCGAGGCGATCTACGACCTGCCGGCGGGCGGGCGCCGGCTCGTGCAGCGCGCCGACGGCTACTGCTACACGGTGAAGTCCGGCCAAGTGACCTTCGAGGACGGCGAACACACCGGCGCGCTCCCCGGCTCCCTGGTCCGCGGTGGGCGCGAGGCGCGAATCCTGAGCTAGGGCGATGGGCCAGACGCCGTTCAAGGTCGAGCCGCTGGACGCCAGCTTCGGCGCGGTGGTGACCGATCTGACCTTGGCCGGCCTGGGTGACGACGACTTCGCCGCGCTCTATCGCACCTGGCTCGACCACGCGCTGCTGATCTTCCCCGGCCAGCATCTCACCCGCGAGCAGCAGGTGGTCTTCGCCCGCCGCTTCGGCCCGATGGAGTTCGATCTCGCCCCGATCAGCAACGTCCGCGCCGACGGCTCGGTCCGCCCGGACGACGCCGCCGACGACGTCATCAAGGTGCTGAAAGGCAACATGGGCTGGCACTGCGATTCCACCTACATGCCGGTGCAGGCGAAGGGTGCGGTGTTCACGGCGCACGTCGTTCCGGACGAGGGCGGTGAGACCGGCTGGACCGACCTGCGCGCCGCCTACGACGCCCTGGACGAGGCGACCAAGGCAAGGATCGCGCCGCTGAAGGCCTACCACTCGCTGCGCTACAGCCAGGGCAAGCTCGGCCACACCCACAAGCCGGGCAGCGAGTACTCGGGCTACGGCATGAACGTGGAGACGCCGCCCCTGCGGCCGCTGGTCAAGATCCATGCCGAGACCGGCCGACATATCCTCGCCGTCGGACGCCACGCCTATGGCGTCCCGGGCCTGGACCCCGCCGAATCCGAACGCCTGCTGGCGGATCTGGTCGCCTTCGCGGCCCAGCCGCCGCGGGTCTATCACCACCACTGGACGCCGGGCGACGCCGTGGTCTGGGACAACCGCGCCCTCATGCACCGCGCCTGCCCTTGGGACATGACCAAGCCTCGGGTGATGTACCACTCCCGCCTCGCCGGCGACCCCGTGGCCGAGTTCGCGGCGGGGGTTTGATCGGGGAGTTTCCGCTACACACTGACTTGTCATCCCGCAGAGCCGCGCAGCGGACTCATCCGGGATCTCCTTGTCGCCGCGTTTGCAAGGAGATCCCGGATCGGCGCGGCTCCGCCGCTTGTCCGGGATGACACCGAGAGTAGAGGTCGAGTTTCGTTGGTCCTCGGGCTACCCGCCCCGCGCCGCGTCGTCCTGCTGCAGGACGCCCACCGCGCTCAGCTGCTCGATCTCGTCGTCCGAGAGCGCCAGCCACTCGGCCAGCACCT
>DATJRL010000480.1:0-18629 GCA_035504785.1 Caulobacteraceae bacterium | reverse complement strand
GCCGGCGGCGGCCGTGGCGACCGTCGCCCCGACGGCGCCGCCGACGCCCGCGCTCGGCTCCGGCGAAGCGTCGATCGCCAAGTCGCCCGATGGGCACTTCTGGGCCGACGCCGACGTCGATGGCCACCAACTGCACTTCCTGATCGACACCGGCGCCACCGCGGTGGCCCTCACCGCCGCCGACGCGCGCTCCCTGGGCATCGATCCCGACACGCTCACCTATTCCTACACGGTGACGACGGCCAACGGCCCGGCTCGCGCCGCGGCGGTCAAGTTGGGCCTGGTGTCGGTGGGCCGCGCGGAAGTGGCCGACGTCGACGCGTTCGTCATCGACAAGGGCCTGGAGACTTCGCTGCTGGGTATGACCTACCTGGGCAAGCTCTCGAAATTCGAGGCGACGCCGGACGCGATGGTGCTGCGCTCGTAGATCGCGCGCAGAACCGCCCGAGCCGACGATCCCTCCCAAGAGCGACAGCTTGAATTCGAGCCCCCTTTGGGAGTTCACTAGGACGGGCATCGAGTTGGCGGGCCAATTCTGGTTTCGATTCGCAGATGACGCCGAAGGGCGCCGCGTCCCGCGGGACGCCGACGTGGGCCGATAGCGGCGCGTCCGGGCGTCGCGACGGCTTGGTCAGTCGTATGATCATGCGGCTGGACGAGTCGCTTCGGCGCGAGCGCGGCGTGATCGAGTTCGCCGGCGCCTCGGGCACGATCCTGCGGGTGGCGCTGGTCGCCTCGGATGTGGACGCGCGGCTGCCGAGCGGCCTCGAGATCCGCAAGGGCGATCCGATCATCGAGCTGCACTTCGCCAACGAGCGGCTGCCGCAGGCCGGCGATGGCGCGGGGATCGGATGGGGCGCAAGGTTCGGGCGCCTGCTGGTGGTCTCGTTCCGCGAGCTGGCGGTGGGGCTGCAGGTCGATCCCCGCCTCAAGGACGCCAAGGCGGTGCTGGCGCGCCTGGCCTTTGCGGGCGAGCGCAATCGCGGCGACACCGCTCGCTTCGGCCGCCGCTTCGGCTTCGAGTCGTGCGCGGTCGCAGGCAAGGTCCCGCTGGCGCGGCGGCTCCACGACTTCGGCGAGGATCTCTGGCTGGTGGGGCTGACCTGGGTGTTCAACCGCGGCTCGCTGAAGGGCCGCTCGGTGCTGCGCCTTCGCGAGGACCTCTGGATGGCGCCGCAGCAGCTGATCGAACGCTACGGTCCGCCCAAGCCCAAGAAACCGCGTCGCGCGGCTTAGGAGCCTGGCGCTCGTTTTCCGCCCCTCCCCCTCAGTGCCATCCCGGCCGCCGCGCCAGCGAAGAGCCGGGATCTCCTCGGCATCGGAGGCGACAAGGAGATCCCGGATGACTCCGCGGAGCCTGTCCTCGGGCCGACCCTCGGTCGGTCCCGCGGGCGGGTCTCGGGGACGACAATTGGTTCACCGCCGCATCTTCGACGGCCGGCCCGATTTCGTCCCGCTCGCCAGCTTCGCCCTCGTCTCGCGCACCGCGATGGCCGGCAGCGACGCGGCGTTCGCCTCCAGATAAGCCGCCACGGCCAGTCCGTGCCGGGCGGTCATCGAACGCAGCAGCCACGACACCGCCTTGGTGATCAGGATCGCCCGCTCGCCCTTCAGCCGCTCGACCACCTGGAAGGCCAGGTCGCGGAAGCGCGGATCGTCCGAGGTGCGGGTCGGCGTGGCCAGCAGCACCAGCGCGGCGCGGCGCTTGTTGATGTTAGCGTCGCCGCCCAGCCGCTCGATCAGCCCGCGCCATCCCGCCCAGTCCGCCGCCATCCGATCGGCTGGGAAGACGCTGGCGCAGAGGCTGTCGATTTCGGCCCAGCCGGTCAGGTGGTCCAGCCAGGCGTCGACCATCGCCGGCGTCACCAGGGCCTTCGCCCGCCGGCTCAGCGCCAGCGCGATCGCGCCCAAGACCTTCTCCTCGTACGCCTCGCCAAGGAGCAGCCGGCCCGCCAGCGCCAGCACGTCGGCGTCCGGCGCCTGGCGGTGCGCGGCCAGCCAGCCCCGCGCCAGCCGCCGCAGGTCGGGCGTCCCGACGTTGAAGAACGGATGCCCGCTGCCGGTGTAGGAGTCGTTCTGCTGACCGCCGCGATACGGCCGCCCCAGCCGCCGCAGCGCTTCGACGAGGCCCGCGTGCTCCGCGGCGATGTCCAAGGGACCGGACATCCGGTCAAGCTAGAGCCACGCCCGGGCTGACGCCAGGGGATGCTGGACGGCCGCGGGCCGCCGGGCGCTAGATGGCGCGAGCAACTCCGAGGAGGACCCCGCCATGGCCGACGAGCCGATCCTGCTGACCGACGATCCCGCGCCGCACGTGCGGCGGATCACGCTCAACCGTCCCGCCAAGCGCAACGCGCTCTCCAACGCCCTGCGCGGGGAGATCTTCAGGGCGCTGGAGGCCGCCGACGCCGATCCCGAGGTGCGGGTGATGATCCTGCGCGGCGCCGGGACCTGCTTCTCGTCGGGCTACGACCTCGCCGGGACCGGGCCCCTGCCCGACCACACCGCCGGCGGCCAGGGTCAGTGGGCCAGGCACGTGGTCGAGGGCTGCTTCCGCATCTGGGACCTGGCCAAGCCGGTGATCGCCCAGGTGCACGGCTGGTGCCTGGCCGGCGGCTCGGAGCTCGCGACCGCCTGCGACCTCGTCTACGTGGCCGAGGACGCGCAGATCGGCTACCCGCCGGTGCGCTCGATGTCGCCGCCGGACAACCAGTACCACGCCTGGCTGATGGGCCTCAGGCCCGCGATGGAGGCGATGCTGACCGGCGACTCCATGGACGGGACCGAGGCGGTGCGCGTGGGCTTCGCCAACCGCGCCTTCCCGGCCGCCGAGCTGGAGGCCGCGGTCCTGGCGATGGCGAGCCGCATCGCCCAGGTCGATCCGGAGCTGGCGCAGCTGAACAAGCGCCTGGTGCACCGGCAGATGGAGGCGATGGGCCTCCGCG
This sequence comes from Caulobacteraceae bacterium, assembly GCA_035504785.1. GTDB lineage: Bacteria > Pseudomonadota > Alphaproteobacteria > Caulobacterales > Caulobacteraceae > Acaudatibacter. Next base: position 15,684 of record DATJRL010000480.1, on the reverse strand, counting down.
CCGGCCTGCGCGCCGGCACCGACCTGCACGCCCTCGGCTGGCACACCGGCGCCTCGCGGGCCTACATGGCCAGGATGCGCGAAGGGGTGAAGGAAGCGCTCAACGTCCGCGACTCCCAGTTCGGGGACTACCGGACCGGGGCGAAGGCTGGCGCCGATTCACGATGAGAAAGAACGACCGATAGTTACCAGTAGTATCGGTACTTGTCAAGAGGGGATTGGATGAAGCGAGATGCCTGGCGAGGGGCGGTGACCGCCCTGGGGCTGGCGCTGGCCCTGTTCGGCGGCGCGGCCTGGGGCGAGACCCAGAGTCTCACCATTCTGCACGACAACGACATCCACGGCCATTTGCGCGAGTTCTGCTACGTCGAGGCGGCCAAGGGGCCGGACGAGCATTGCCAGGTCGGCGGGGCGGCGCGGCGGGCGACGCTGATCAAGGCGCTGAAGGCCAAGGCGACCGGGCCGGTGCTGCTGGTCGATAGCGGCGACACCACCACCCGCGGCCCGCTCGCGACCGAGTACGAGGGCGTCGACGAGGTCGAGGCGATGAACGCCATCGGCTACGACCTCGCGGCCATCGGCAACAACGAGTTCAAGCTCAAGGACGGCGCGGACGTCCGCGACGCCGCCGGGGCGCAGGCCGACCTGCAGCGGCTGATCCATCTCGCCCGGTTCCCCTGGATCTGCGCCAACGTCACCGACGCCGAGGGGGCGCTCATCCCCGGCGTCAAGCCTTTCGTGGTGCGCCGGTTCGGCAAGCTGCGCATCGCCTTCCTCGGGCTGACCACCCAGCGCTCGCAATACTACCCCCAGACCAAGGGCCTCACATTCACCGACCCGGTGGCCGCGGCGAAGGTCTGGATCCCCCGGGCCAGGGCCGAGGCCGACGTGGTGATCGCCGTCACTCACATCGGCGTCATCGACGACGTGCGGCTGGTGAAGAACACCAGCGGGCTGGCCGCCGTCGTCGGCGGCGACTCCCACACCTACCTCTACAAGCCAATCGACCTGCCCGACGCCGACGGCCACATCGTGCCGATCGTGCAGGACGGCGAGTTCGGGGTGCGGCTGGGCGTGTTCCACCTCACCTTCGAGGGCGACGCCGCCAGCGGCTGGAGGCTGACCAAGTACGCCGATGAGCTCCTGCCGGTGGATGCGTCGAGCAAGCCGGACCCGGCGCTGGCGGCGCTTACCGAACGCTACGCCCATCCGATGGACGTGGTGGTGGGCCAGTTGAAGACCCTCGGCGCGACGCCGCCGGAGCGGCTGTCGCTCACCGCCCAGGACCTGGCGGTGGCTTGGAAAGCCGAGGCGGGCGTCGAGGTCGGCATCGAGGGCGAAGGCGACCTCTTCGAGGTGTTCCGCACCCACGACGTCACCCTCTACCAGGTGCACGCCATCCTGCCGTTCCACGACACCCTCTGGCGCGGCCAGCTGACCGGCGCGCGGCTGGCGGCTCTGCTCTCCAAGCCCTTCCCCGGCATCGGCCAATTGCACGCCAGTCTCGCGGCGGCGGACATCGACCCGGCCAAGACCTACACCGTCGCCGCCAACACCTTCATCGCCCAGGCGCTGGTTCCCGGCTCGACCGATACCGGCAAGGACGACCGCAAGGCGGCGGAGGACTGGGTGAAGGCGGGCGCCGACGGGCGGTGACCTAAGTGGCGATGCCCTTCTCCCCTTGCTTGCGGGAGAAGGTTCGAGTCGAAGCTTGCTCCGCCTCAGGCTTCGGCCGCCATGACGGTCTCGATAGCCCCGAGGCTGTCGATCTCGACGCGCACCCGGTCGCCGGGCTTGAGGAACTGGCGCGGGCTCATCGCGGCGCCGACACCGGCGGGCGTGCCGGTGAAGATCACGTCGCCCGGCTCGAGGGTCATGGCCTGCGACAGATGCTCGATCTGCGCCCAGACGTCGAAGACCAGGTGGCGGGTGTTGGACGCCTGCCGCTGCTCGCCGTTGACCAGGCAGCGGATGCCGAGGGCGTGCGGGTCGGCGACCTCGTCGGCGGTGGTGATCCAGGGACCGAAGGGCGCGTGGGTGTCGAACGACTTGCCCATCACCCACTGGCTCGTCTGCATCTGCCAGTCGCGAACCGAGACATCGTTGCCGACGCAGTAGCCGAATACGGCGTCCCGCGCGGCGCCGCCGGAGAAATGCCGGCCGCGGGCGCCGACCACGACCACCAGCTCGGCTTCGTAGTCGACCAGCGACGAGGCCCTGGGGATCTCGACCGGCGCGAACGGCCCGTGGGCGGAGGTGGCGGCCTTGGCGAACCAGGTCTGGTGTTCGGGCGTCGCCGTGCCGCTCTCGGCGATGTGGTCGGCGTAGTTGAGGCCGATGGCCATGATCTTGCCGGGCCGGGGGATCGGCGCGAGCAAGGTGACCGCGTCGAGGCCGAGGAGATCGCTCGCCTCGGCCGCCAGGCGGCGCGCTTCCGGCGCGACATCGGTCCAACGGGCGATGAGGTCGATCATGTCGCTGGCGAGGCGAGGCGCTGCGCGGGAGAGCGGGGCGATGCGGCCATCGCCGACGACGGCGCCCAGTTCCGGCGCGCCGGCTTCGGATCGGAAAGTGACGAGTTTCATGAACGTTTCCTCGGTCGGAAGTCGGTCGGGATCGCCAGCCCCATTGGAGGCCGAACCGGTTCCGCACCACCCGGCTCGACGCGACCGATCTTCGAATTTGCTGTCGGCAGTGTTCCATATCATCCGCAAGGTCGCCCGGCGCAACGACCAAGTTCTGACCCTTCGGACGACAGTTGCGGCGATCCGACCGCGCCGTTCTGATCCGACAAAGCCGCGCGAGTAGGCATCGGCGCACCGGTCGTCGAACGAGCGCCGTAGAGAGGCGCCGGCCAGCGACTTTGACAATTCCTCCCTCGCACGCGCTGGACATTGCCGGCGCCGCCGGGCAAGACTTCCACCTTAAGCGCCGCGGGGGCGATCATGGGCCAACAGCACGCTAGTCGAGTCTGCAGGCTCTCGCAGCTGGGCGACGCTGCCGAGACGAGGGCGATCGATTGCCCCGACTAAACGGCATCATGGCCCTGATCGCCGTCATGTGCATCGCCGGCGTGGTGAGCGGCGAGATGCTCGGCCCCATGGCGAGGCTGCGCTCCTGGACCCACCAGCCGCCCGGCTTGAACCAGGCGCGCATCATCCGGGCGGGGATGGCCGGCGACGCGTTCGCGTTTCCTCCGCCGAGCCAGCCCATCGTATCGCCTCCGGCGACCGGTGCGCCGCGGCCGGTTCCGTACCAGCGATCCTTCGTTCCGCCCCCCGTTGCTTCCTCGGTGCTGATATTGCTCCCGCCGGATGATGGCGATCAGGGCGGGACCGGCCCTCCTGCCTACCAGTTCTCCTCCGAGGGGCTGTCGAGCGCCATCGCCAACGCGAACTTCGATTCCTCGACCCCGCCGCCTTTTGTCCCCTTGTCGGTCTCGAACGTCGGCGCCGACTGGGCCGGATCCTCGGCGCTTGCGGTCGCGGCGGCGCCGGAGCCGTCCAGTTGGCTGATGCTGATCCTTGGCCTCGGCTGGGTCGGTCTAGCGTTGCGCCGCCGGCGCGCCGGGGCAGGCCTTCGCCTCCCGATGGGATCCGAAGGTCGGCCATAGGGGACGGGACGGCGATATGTTTGCATGGATGTTTTACTATCCCACGCCGCTGATGGCGGTGGTGTTCGGCCTGGGGGTGATGGCGCTCGCCCTCGGCGGCATGTTTCTGGTTCGCCCGTTCTTCCATCGGTGGATCCACGGACAGAGCCGGACCAACGAAATGGTCTCGCTGAGCATGGCGAGCTTCTCGGTCTTCTACGGAATTCTGCTGGGTCTGGTCGCCGTCGGCGTCTACGCCAATTTCGCGGCGGCTTCGGATAACGTGACCCAGGAAGCCTCCAGCCTCGCGGGGCTTTACAGTGACGCGAGCGCATTTTCCGAGCCGCATCGGTCGATCCTGCTCGGCGACCTGCGCGCCTACGCCAAGGAAACCATCGAGAACGACTGGCCGGACCAGGCCAAGGGCGTCGTGCCGGCTCACGGGACCAGCGGGATGGCGCTGATCCAGAAGGATCTCGAGGCGGTTCACCCCACCGAGAAAGCCGACGAGATCGCTTACGCCGAGGCGTTCGGGCAGTACGAGAAGCTCGTGGAGTTGCGCAGCAACCGGCTCACCGCGATCAACGCCGGCATCCCGTTTCTTCTGTGGTGGGTGCTCTGGATCGGCGCGATGCTCAGCGTCGGACTGATCTGGATGCTGGATATGGAGACGCACATCCACGGCATCCTCACCGCCGTGTTGTCGCTGTTTCTCGGGATCGTGATTTTCGTGATCGTCGACCTGGACAAGCCCTTCCGCGGCGCCGCGGTCGCCGGGCCCGATCCCTACGTGATGGTCTATCACAACTTGATGGGCGCCCCTTAAGGCAGCTGCGCGGCCGCAGCTCCCGTCGCCGATGGGGTTTGGGCCAGGGCCGCCTCCAGGGCTTCGAAAAGGCGGCTGACTTCGATCGGCTTGGCGACAAAGCCATCCATGCCGGCGGCGAGGTATTGGCTCACCTGGTGGGTCATGGCGTTGGCGGTCAGCGCCAGGATCGGGGTGCGAGCACGTCGCTGCGCCAGTTCGCGTTCGCGAATGAAACGCGTCGCCGTCGGCCCATCCATACGCGGCATCTGCACGTCCATCAGGATCACGTCCCACCGGCCGGCTTCCCACGCGGCCACCGCGTCGACGCCGTCGCCGACGATCACCAGATCTATGCCGGCCTGCGACAGCAGCGTGCGCAGCACCAGCTGATTGACCTGGTTGTCCTCCGCCGCCAGCACCCTGAGCGACGAAGGCGCGGCGTCGGGGCGGGGTTGAGCGGCGGCCGGACCGGTCGACTCGCCGGCGGCGCGCGGCAGCGGCAGGAAGACGACGAAAGTCGAGCCCCGGCCCTCGGCGCTGGTCACCTGGATGCGTCCCCCCATCCGCTCGGCGAGCTCGCGGCAGATCGCCAGGCCGAGGCCGGTGCCGCCGAATCGGCGCGTGGTGGACGCGTCGGCCTGTTCGAACTTGCGGAACAGCGCCGCCTGCTGGGCCGGGGCGATGCCGACGCCAGTGTCGCTGACGCTGAGAACGAGCGCGCCGCGACGGCGCGCGACCCTCACGTCCACTCGTCCGGCCTCGGTGAACTTCAGGGCGTTGGAGACGAGATTTCCCAGTAGCTGGCGCACCCGCGTGGCGTCGCCCCGATAGGCGCCGCGGGCGGCGCGGGTGACGCCCAGTTCGAAGCGAAGCCCTTTTTGCGCGGCGATGGTGGAGAAGGCGGCGTGGACGCTCTTGGCCACCGCGCCGATGTCGAACTCCGCCTCCTCCAGCTCCAGCTTGCCGGCTTCGATCTTGGACAAGTCGAGGACGTCGTTCAGCACCGCCAGCAACGTCTCGCCGGACTGGCGGATCACGTCCAGACGCTCGCGTTGGGCGGGCTCGAGCGGCCCGGCGGTCATCGCCTGGGCCATGCCGAGCACGCCGTTCAGCGGCGTGCGGATCTCGTGGCTCATGGTGGCGAGAAACGCGCTCTTGGCGTGGTTGGCGGCCTCGGCGCCTTCCTTGGCCTGAATCAGCGCTTGCTCGGCCTGCTTTCGGGCCGTGACGTCCTGCGAGGCGCCGATCACCCGCACGATGCGGCCGGCGTCGTCACGGCTCGCCTGCATCACCTCGGCGACCCAGAGCTCCGCGCCGTCCGGGCGCAGCATGCGGTATTCCTCGGCATACGGCGCCCCCTGCTCGAAGCGACGCGTCGCCTCGGCGATCCGAGCGCGGTCCCGCGGGTCGACGTAGCGTTCGCCGGCGTCCGCGAACACCGAGTCGATGACCGCCTGCCGGTTTTCATCATTGATCTGAAAGATGTTCTTGCCGGCCGACTCGATGCGGCGCCGACGGTAATCGATGTCATATACGTAGATATTGGCCATCTCGGCGGCGAACTGCAGACGCTGCTGCGTGCGCTCGGACTTACGCATGGCCTCGACCGTCTCGGTGACGTCGTGCGCGGCGCTGATCACGCCGGCGATGTCGCCGGCCTCGTCGCGCCAGGGCGTCATCTCCAAGTCCACCCAGCCGTCCACGTCTCGGAAGCTGATCCGCAGGCGGTCGCGCCGGACCGGCTCGCCGGCGAGGCAGCGCTGGAAGTCGCCTTCGAAGGCGTCGAAAGCCTCTGGAGAGATTTCGCGAAGCGCGCGGCCCGCCACCTCGGATTCCGCCAGGCCAAACCGCTCCAGCCAACGCGGGGTCGCCGTGAGCACCCGCAAGTCGCGGTCGGTCATCACCGCCTCGATCGGGACCGAGGCCACGAACGCCGCCATCACCTTGCGGGCCGTGATCAGCTCGTGGTCGCGCAGACGCGCCTGCTCGGCGGCTCGAGCGCGTTCGCACTCGTCGCCGATTCCGTCGGCCAGATCCTGCAGTCGCGCGGCCAACGCCACGTCATAGGCGCGCGGCGCCGGGCCGTAGACCGTGAGAGCGCCGGCGGCGGCGCCGTCGGCCAGGCGCACTGGCGCGGCGGCGTAGAACCGGGGCAGCCCGTGGGCGACATAGGTCGGGGTGTTGATCCCAGGTTGGGCGGCGAGGTCGTCGAACCAAAGCGCCTGGCGGTTGCCGATGACGAACCTGGCGCCGTCCGCCGGCGCGCTGGTGCCCACGTACCGCCCGGCGCTGCGCCACACTCGGTCGCCGTCGACCAGCACGACGCTCGCCTCGACGTTGTCGAACAGCGCCATGGCGATGCGCGTCGCCCGGTCGAACGCGGGCAACACGGGGCTCATGCCAAACGGCGGAACATTCGCCCGGTCGCCCATTCAGGGACCCTCCCTTTCGCCACTATGGCCCGAGGGCCTGAAACTTGAGTTAAGCGCGTAGGTTGCGAACCTGGAGCCCGATGCGGTCGGGCTGCGGGACCCGGATCGACGACCCGCCGCTCAAGCCGGCGCAAGCTCGACACGGCGCGCCGCGGCTTCAGCCAAGGCCGCGAGGCCGCGCTCGATGACATCGACGCCGGCGGTGGGTCTGGCGCCCTCGACGGTGAGGATGCGGCGCCAGGCGCGGGCGCCGGGGCGGCCGTGGAAGAGACCGAGCATGTGCCGGGTCATCGCGGCCAGGTGGGTTCCGCGCGCCAGTTCGGAGCGGACATAGGGCAAATAGGCGGCGACCGCCGCCTCCGGCGCGATGAGCGAACCTTCGCCGAAGATGCCCCGATCGACTTCGCCCAGGATCGCCGGCTCGTGATAGGCGGCGCGGCCCAGCATCACTCCGTCGACATGGGCGAGATGGGCCTCGGCCTCCGCGAGCGAGGCGACGCCGCCGTTGATGACGATGGTGAGGCCGGGTCGCTCGCGCTTCAGCCGATGCACCAGTTGATAGTCGAGCGGCGGGATCTCGCGGTTCTCTTTCGGCGACAGACCCTTCAGCCAGGCCTTGCGGGCATGGACCATGAACACCCCCACCCCCACTGGGGCGCAGCGGTCGACGAGGCCGAACAATGCGGCTTCCGGGTCCTGCTCGTCGACGCCGATTCGGCACTTCACCGTGGCCGGGACGCGGACCGCGTCGCCGATGGCGGCCATGCACTCGGCCACCAGCTCCGGCTCGGCCATCAGGCAGGCGCCGAAACGACCGCTCCGCACCCGGTCGGAGGGACAGCCGACGTTGAGGTTGATCTCGTCGTAGCCGAGATCCTCGCCAACGCGGGCGGCGGCCGCGAGCTTGCCGGGCTCCGAGCCGCCGAGCTGCAGCGCGACGGGGCGCTCGGCCGGATCGAAGGCGAGCAGCCGCCCGCGATCGCCGTGCAGCACCGCCTCGGCGGTCAGCATCTCGGTGTAGAGCCGCGTGCGCCGCGTCAGCACCCGATGGAGCCGGCGGCAGTGCCGGTCGGTCCAGTCCATCATGGGAGCGACGCACAATTTGTGAGATAACTGACCGTTTACCAAGGCAACTTTCCGCATCGGCTCGTCGGATCCTCCGTAGGACCGACTGAGAGTCAATGAAAACGGTCTGTCGAAGTCATTAGCGAATTTCCGGCGGAAGAGGCCGCAAGATCACGGCTTCCTGACGAACATCGCCATGAAGAGTTCTTTCGAGCGACGGAGGCCCTCGTCGGTGAAGACCACCGACTTTGTCTTGCCGCGGGGATCGTCGATCATCCCCTTCTCGTGGAGCCGGTCCATCGCCTCCCAATCGAACCCCTTCCACGCCCGAAAACCATCGTGCAGGGTCAGGTAGAGGAGGGCCAGGACCGCATCGTCGATCTTCTCCTCGTCCAGCACGACCTTCGGCCGCGGCGGGCTTCCCTTCGCCATGCGAGACCTCCTCTTCCGGTCGAGATTTGCCTGTGGACTGTTCGGCGAGCAAGCGGGCTGGCGCCGTTGCCGACCGGATGGCGAGTGGTAGCGTCTCCGTCATGGCGAGAGATTCGAGTCTTCAGCATCCGAAACCGCGCCGGAGATCCGACCACCGCGAGCGATCCCAGGGCGCACGAGCGCGAAAGGTCCTCGACCGCCCGCCGGCGATCGAGGGCTGGGACACCAGCGACGAGCAGGAGTTCGAGCTGAGGCGCTGGCGGGGACGCACCGAGATCGTAGCCGTCGAGACGCTGGAGCCAGACCAGCCCGTGTTCGGAACCTTCCGGGCGCGCTCGACGAGCGGCCGCGCGTACGAGGTCGAGGTCCGCGACCTGGAGGGGCTCGCCAACGCCTGCGGCTGCATTGACCACAGAACCAACGGCTTAGGCACGTGCAAGCACATCGAGGGCGTGATCGCGGGGCTCAGGCGTCGCGGCGTCCGCGCATTCGGCGAAGCGGCTGCGCGAGGCTCTCCGCGGGTGGAGTTCTATCTCCGGCGGGCCGGAGAACCGGCGCCGGTCTTGAGGTGGCCGCGCGAGGAGGACGAGCGCACGGCCACTGTACGGAGCTGGCTTGCGCCGTGGCTGAACGGCAGCGGCGAGCTGCGCGCCGGGCCGGACGAGGTCGCGTCCGTGATTCAGGCCTATCCGCAGGCGTCCGACGAGGTCCGGCGGTGTTTGCGGATCTCGCGCTGCTTCGGGCCGTGGCTCGAACGGCGCCGAAGCGAGCGGGCGCGGCGTGCGGCTCGCGAGGCGTTCAAGGCCGAGTTGGAGCGCGATCCTGGAGCGGGCGACATCCTCAAGCATCCGCTGCTGACCTACCAGCGCGAGGGAATGATCCACCTCGCCTTTGGCGAACGCGCGCTGCTGGCCGACGAGATGGGGCTGGGAAAGACTGTGCAGGCCATCGCCGCCTGCGAGCTGCTGGCGCGCCGCAAAGGGATTTCACGCGTCCTCGTCGTCTGCCCCGCGTCGCTGAAGGCCGAATGGGAGGAGCAGGTCGCCAAGTTCACCGATCGCTCCGTCGCATCGGTGTTCGGTCCGAGGCCCGCCCGGCTGGCCGCCTACCGCGATCCGCCGTTCTTTACCATCGTCAACTACGAGCAGGTGCTGGGCGACGCGGGGGCGATCAACGAGTTGCTGGCGCCTGACGTCGTGGTCTTGGACGAGGCCCAGCGGATCAAAAACTGGCGCACCAAGACAGCGCATGAGGTGAAGTCGCTTCGCTCGCCCTACGCCTTCGTCCTTACCGGTACGCCCATCGAAAATCGCATCGACGAGCTCTATTCCATCGTCCAGTACCTCGATCCCGAGCTGGTCGGGCCGCTGTTCAGGTTCAATCGCAGCTTCTATGAGCTCGACGAGCGCGGCCGACCCATCGACTATCGCAATCTCGGCGAGCTGCGCCGCCGGGTGCAGCCGGTGCTGTTGCGTCGGCGCAAGACCGACGTGGAGTCGGAGCTGCCCGGCCGAACGGTGAAGACCTTCTTTGTGCCCATGGCGGAAGAACAGGTGCTCCGCTACCGCGAGTTCGAGGGCGATGCGGCGCGGCTCGCCGCGCTCGCCCAGCGGCGGCCGCTCACTCAGGAGGAGTTCGACCGCTTGCAGATGCTGCTCGCCTGCATGCGCATGATTTGCGACACGCCGGCGATCCTCGATCCCAGCTGCCGCGTATCGCCGAAGCTGGAGGAGCTGGAGCGCATCCTTCAGGACCTGTTGGCGGAGCCGGACCGTAAGATCATCGTCTTCTCCGAGTGGGAGCGGATGCTGGGGCTGGTGCGCGAGCTGGCCGTGGAACTCGGGGTCGAGGCCGCCTGGCACACCGGCTCCGTGCCGCAACCCCGCCGCCGCGAGGAGATCAACCGCTTCAAGCAGGATCCCGCCTGCCGCCTGTTCCTGTCGACTGATTCCGGTAGCGTCGGGCTGAACCTGCAGGCGGCGAGCGCGGTGATCAACGTCGACCAGCCGTGGAACCCAGCCAAGCTCGAGCAGCGCATCGCCCGCGCCTGGCGCAAGCACCAGACCCGCTCGGTGAGCGTGGTCAACCTGATCTCCCAGGGAACCATCGAGCACAACATCATGCACCTGCTGGAGTCCAAGCAGGCGCTCGCCGACGGCCTGTTGGACGGCGACGGGGATCTGGCCGCCCTGAAGATGCCTTCGGGGCGGGGCGCGCTCGTCGAGCGGATGCGGGCGATGCTGGAGGGCGCGGAGGCTCTGGGACCCCGCATCGTCCCCCCCGAGGAGACCCTGACGGCCGAGCTGCGTCGCCGCCATGGCGGGCGCGCCTTGCGGATCGAGGCGCGCTGCGCTCCAGGCGGGCAGGTTCGTGTGCTGGCGGTCCTCGACCTGGACGAAGCGGCGATCGCCGCGGAGACGGAGCAACTCCGGGCGGAAGGCTGCGTCGTGCCCGTCGAGATCATCGGCCGCGACGCATGGCTGGCCCTGCGGCGACTGATGTGCGCCGGCGTCGTCGGCATGACCGGTGCGGAGTCGCGCCTGCTGCACGCCGAAAGCGGGTTCGCCGACGCGCCGGCGCCGCCCGAGGCGCGGGCGGCGGAATGGCGGGAGGAGGCGGAGAGGGCTATCCGCATGGCGGGCGCGCTTGCCGTCGGCGGCATCCCGGAGGAGGCGCCGCCTCTGCTGGCGAAGGCTCTGCGTTGCGTCGCGGCGGCCCGGCGGCAGGCGAACGGCGACGGCGCGGCAGATCCGGCGTTGGCCGAGCCCGAGCAGCTTCGGGCCGCGCCCGGCGCCGACGTGCACGGGCTCGTCACTTTGCTCGCCGCTGTGCGGCCCGACGCGGCGCCGCCCACGCCGGACGCCGCCGTCGAACTGACGCAGGCCGCCGCCCGGATGCTTGCGGCATGGTGGCCGAGCGGCGACGTCTCGATCGCCGATGCACAGGCGCCGCCGGCGGCTCGGGTGGCTTGATCAGGACCGGTCGTGCGTGACGCCCAAGCTCCCGCAGGCCGACTCGCGCTTCGCTGGCTTTGCTTCGAACTCCGCTTGCCGCCCTGCTATGGCAGAGCGCCCCGCGTCGACGGCGGAAAGCCATCGCTTCGACTCGTCTGGTTGACTCGTCGCGTCAGTCAGCTGTCTCGTGGACGCTGCCTTGCGGTTCGCCGCCCTGAAAGGCCGTCGCGCCCCCGCCCCGCTCGTTACAGCACGTCGTCGAACCGGTCGGCGATCCAGTCGACCTGGCTGTCGGTCACGATCAGGGGCGGGGCGATCCGGATCGTGTGATCGTGGGTCTCCTTGCAGAGCAGGCCCAGCCGCTGGAGACGTTCGCACCGGGCCCGGGCGCCGCCGGCGTCCGGGTGCAGCTCAACGGCCAGCATGAGGCCGCGGCCGCGCACTTCCTTGACCGACGGCGCGCCGATCGACGCCAGCGCCGCCTTCAGCCGCTCGCCCTGCCGCGCGGCGTTCTCGATCATGCCCTCTTCGACCAGCACCTTCAGCGCCGCGCGGGCGACGGCGCAGGCGAGCGGATTGCCGCCGAAGGTGCTGCCATGCTCGCCCGGCTTCAACACGCCGAGCACCTCGCTGTTCGAGAGCACCGCCGAGACCGGGTAGAAGCCCCCGGACAGGGCCTTGCCGATCAGGGTCAGGTCGGCCTCGACGCCCTCATGCTCCTCGGCCAGCAGCTTGCCGGTGCGGCCGAGACCGGTCTGGATCTCGTCCAGGATCAGCATGACGCCGTGACGCGTGCAGATCTCCCGAACACGGCGGAGATACCCGGCGGGCGGGACGATCACGCCAGCCTCGCCCTGAATCGGCTCGACGAGGAACCCGACGGTGTTGGGCCCGATCGCAGCCTCGAGCGCGTCGGCGTCGCCGAAGGGGATCACCTTGAAGCCCGGCGCGAACGGGCCGAAGCCCCGGCGGGAGGTCTCGTCGGTGGAGAAGCCGACGATGGCGAGGGTGCGGCCGTGGAAGTTGTCCGCGCAGCAGATGATCTCGGCGGCGCCCTCGGGCACACCCTTCACCTCGTAGCCCCACTTGCGAACCACCTTCAGCGCGCTCTCGACGGCCTCGGCGCCGGAGTTCATCGGCAGCGCCTTGTGCGATCGCGTGAGGGCGCAGAGCTCTTCGTAGAAGGGCGCCAGCTGGTCGTTGCGGAAGGCGCGCGAGGTCAACGTCAGGCGCGCCGCCTGGCGGATCATCGCCTCCCGGATCTTCGGATGGCAGTGGCCCTGGTTGACCGCGGAGTAGGCGGAAAGGCAGTCGAGGTAGCGTCGCCCGTCGACGTCCCAGACATAGACGCCCTCGCCCCGGGTCAGCACCACGTCGAGCGGCTTGTAGTTCTTCGCGCCGTATTCTGACTCGATGGCGACATAGTCGTACGAGGGTCGGGTGAGCACGTCGGTCATGCCGAAATCTCCATGGAATCAGCGATCAGGGCCGGCGCCGCGGTCTGGTCCAGGCGCAGCGTCATGCAGAAGGCGGCGCCCCCGGCGAGGACGAACGGCGACAGGTCGAGCCCGGCGACGCGGTAGCCGCGCGACTGCAGCTCGGCCCGCAGCGCCGGCGACGGCGCCGCCATCGCCAGCGTCCGGTCGAGGCAGACGGCATTCACGCAGAGCCGCGCCGCGTCCTCGTCGGCGGCGGCGATCCTCTGCGGCGCCGGAACCCGGCGATGGATCTCTCTCAGGGCGTCCGGCGTGAAGGCCGGCGGGTAGTAGAGGACCTCGCCGCCGCTCAGGGGGCAGAAGCAGGTGTCGAGGTGGTAGAAGCGCGGGCTGGCGAGTTCGAGCGCGACGACATCGCGTCCGAAGAACTCGGCGATGGCGGGGACGGCCTCGCGCGCCGACCGCTGGCCCCACCCGGCCCAGAAGTGGCCCCGCCCGGCGTCCCAGATGCAGTCGCCCGCCCCCTCCTGGAAGCAGCCGGCTGGAAGGCGGGAGACCTGGTCCACGACGGCTTCCCGAAGCAGCGCCTCGAACGCGGCGGCGAAGCGTGGCTCCTCGCCGCGGCGCTCCGGCGGCCGGAATCGACCGAGCAGCGCCCGGCGGTCCAGGACCACCGCGGCGTTGGCCGGAAACACCATGTCGGGCAGGCCGGGCGCGCCCTGGATCAGCCGAACGGCCGCGCCAGCATCCCGCAGAGCCGTCTTCAGGGCGTTGTGGGCGGCGTGCGACGCCCGCTGGAGCCGCTCGGGATTCTCGCGCCAGGCGCTCGGGCGCATCCACGGGTTGATGACGTAGGAAACGTCGAACCAGTCCGGCGAGGTCATCAGAATCAGCGGCTTGTCGCTCACGAGGTCGCTCCTGGATCGCTTCGAATCAGAATCCTAGGAAGGCGTGCGGTCAGCGAAAACACAGCGACGTGCTAGATTCTGCGCGTGGTCCTGACATAATGACAGCTCATGGAGTCAGATCGTCAGACCCTCGACGATATCGACCGCGCCCTGATCGGCCTGCTGCGCGCCGACGCGCGGACTCCGGTCGCGACCCTGGCCAAGCGGCTCGGCGTCTCGCGAGGCACCGTTCAGAACCGCATCGACCGGCTCACGCGCCTGGGCGTCATCCTCGGCTTTACGCTCCGTCTGCCGCCCCAGAGCGAGCCGCATCGGGTCCGCGCCATCATGTCGATCGCCGTCGAGGGGCAGCGATCCAGCGCCGTCGTCGCGGCGCTTCGCGGCTTCGCCGAGGTGGTCGCGGTGCACACCACGAACGGCCGCTGGGACCTGGTCGCGGAGCTGGACGCCGACAATCTCGCCGCCTTCAGCCTGGCGCTGGACCGCATCCGCGAGATCAACGGCATCGCGACCAGCGAAACCAGCCTGCTGCTCGCGACGACACGGTTCTGAGCCCGCACGCGAGAGGTCTGTTGGCGAGGGACCGAATTGGTCCGACACTGGCCGTCGAGAACATCTCGCGGAGGCGGCCGGTGGCCGTTGCGCGGATGTCGATGAGCAAAGGGGTGAACCGATGTTGACCCAGGCGCAGAACGAGACGCTGACCCGCACGGGTCCAGGAACGCCGATGGGCGCCTTGTTCCGACGCTTCTGGATGCCGGTGCTGCTCTCGAGAGAACTGGCCGAGCCGGACGGCGCGCCGGTGCGGGTGAGGGTCCTGGGCGAGGACCTGATCGCCTTCCGCGACAGCGCGGGAAGCGTGGGCCTGGTCGAGCCGCGCTGCCCGCATCGCGGCGCCAATCTGTTCTTCGGCCGCAACGAGGAAGGCGGGATCCGCTGCGTCTACCACGGCTGGAAGTTCGGCGTGCAGGGCCAGTGCCTGGAGATCCCGACACTGGCGAGGGATGCGCCGACGTACGAGCACCTTCGCGCCCGCGCCGGGATCGTCGCCTATCCGACGCGGGAGTGGGGGGAATGCATCTGGGCCTATCTCGGCCCCTCCGAGGCGGACGTCCCGCCTCTGCCGGAGCTGGAGTTCGCCCTGGTCGACCCTGAGCACCGCTATGTGTCCAAGAAGCTCCAGGAGTGCAATTGGGCGCAGTCGGCGGAGGGCGCCGTCGACACCGCTCACTTCTCTTTCCTGCACGCGCCGGTCGGCGAAGACGCGGTGGCCAACCTGTCGCCCGGCTACGTCGAACAGGTCCGCTGGATGCAGGCCGACGGCGCGCCGCGCTACACTGTGGTCGAGCACGAAGCCGGTCTGATCCTGGCCGGCGCGCGCCGGGCGAACGAGGGCGAAACCTACTGGCGCATCGCCCAGTATCTGATGCCCAATCACAGCCTGGCGCCTGGCGGCATGGCCGGCCAGACCTATCACGGTCAGACGTGGGTCCCGATCGACGACACCAGCTGCTGGGTCTTCACCTACAGCTGGAACCCCGAGCGGCCCCTGCGCGAAGCGGAGCGCGCCGCATATGCCGGCGGCGGCGCCGTCCACTCCGAGGTCGACGCGCACTATGCGCCGCTGCGCCGGCGGGCCAACGACTACCTGATCGACAGGGCCCTGCAGAAGCGCGAGAGCTTCACCGGCATTACCGGCATCTCGGAACAGGACGCCGCGATCCAGGACAGCCAGGGCCTCATTCACGATCGGACGCGCGAGATGCTGGGGCCGACCGACCTTGGCGTATCGCGCCTGCGGGCGCTGATGCTCGAGGCGGCGCGAGAGCTGGCGACAGGGACGGCGCCCGCATCGGCTACGAACCCGGCGGCTTACCGCGTCCGCTCTGGGACGTTCGTCGCGCCAAACGGGCTGGCGTTCGATGATGTGATGACGCGCAGGTTCGGCCACCCCCTGGGTCGGTTCGACCTCGTCGGTGGCCAAGCCGCGGCGGCGGAGTGATCACCGTGGGTGCTCCGACCCTGGCATCCAAGACATAGCGGGGGCGTCCGAGCCCG
>DATJRL010000479.1:0-2348 GCA_035504785.1 Caulobacteraceae bacterium | reverse complement strand
GGCGATCTCGCACATGGGGCACCTGAAGATGATGGGCGCGGTGCAGCCGTTCATCAGCGGCGCGATCTCCAAGACGGTGAACATGCCCGAGACGGTCACGGTCGACGACGTCGCCGAGGCCTACCTCGAGGCGTGGCGCCTGGGGATCAAGGCGCTGGCCATCTATCGCGACGGATCGAAGACGGCGCAGGCGCTGCGGACCGAGGCTCAGAAGGAGAAGCCGGTCGCCAGCGAGGCGACGATCGATCGCGCCATCGCCGACGCGCTGGCCAAGGCGCCGCCCAAGCGCCGGCGGATGCCGCGCGAGCGCCAGTCGATCACGCACAAGTTCTCGATCGGCGGGCACGAGGGGTACATCACCGCGGGCATGTACGAGGACGGCTCGGTCGGGGAGATCTTCCTGACCGACATCGGCAAGGAAGGCTCGACCCTGCGCGGCATGATGAACTCGTTCGCGACGGCGATCTCGATCGCGCTGCAGTACGGGGTGCCGCTGGAGACGCTCGTGCGCAAATTCAGCTACATGCGCTTCGAGCCGGAGGGCATGACGTCCAACCCGGAGATCCCGTTCGCCAAGTCGATGCCGGACTACATCATGCGCTGGCTCGCCTCGCGCTTCCTGGACGTCGACCTTCAGGAGGAGCTCGGCATCCTCACGCCGGCGGTGCGGGCGCGTCAGGCAGCGCAGGAGGCCGCGAGCTCCCACCTCGGCGATGTGGCGGCACCGGTCCAACCGGCCGAGCGCAAGCCGGACGGGAATGGCAACGGCGGGAAGGGCGGTAACGGTGGACACCCAAAAGGTCAGGCGCTGCCGGCGACGGCGGCGTTCACTGAAGAGCCGCCCGTCATCCCCGCCCTGCGCAAGGGACTCGACCTCGGGCCGGCCTGCCAGCAGTGTGGCGGCATGATGCAGCGCACAGGCAGCTGTTACACGTGCTCGAGCTGCGGGTTCAACACCGGCTGCGGCTAGTTAGTTAGCAGCCCGTACGGACCCACTCGCACCTCTTTCGAAGTCCCGCCAGAGATGGCGGGGCTTCGTCTTTCCGGGTAGTGAGACGACGGTGCGAGCCTGATTTGCGGGCCAAGCGCCTCTGGGACCAAAACGGATTACGCCCGACGGGTCGGACTCGCTCGCCTGAAGGGCGATCGTGGTTTCACCGACTGCGCGCTCTCGGACCAACCGCGCGCTAGCTCACCGACCGCGCGGTGAGGCGACCGTCGGACGCCTCGGTGTAGGTGACGTGCACCTCGCCACCGAGCTCGAGGCCCTTGACGATGCTCGCCTCGCCGCCAGTCTGGAAGGTGAAGATCCGGGCGAAGGTGGTCTGCTCCCCGAGGATCCGCGGAAGCAGGTGGTAAGCCTTGTAGACGTGACTGTGGGCGTCGGGGGCGCCGTCGTCGAGCCACCCGGCGCCACCGGCGGCATTGCCGCCGCCGCCGCCGTCGGAGGTGCCGAAGAACTGCCCGTCGATGTTCATGAAGATGTGGACGCCGGGGTCGTCGTAGAGCGTCACCTCGGTGGCGCCGTGGCCCGCCCCGCGTGCGATCAGGTGCTCACTCAGGAGCTGAGCGATGATCCCGTTGTCGGCGGGAACGCCGCTGGCCACCTGCCACAGCCCGGCGCCGGAGAGCACGGCCGCTACCGAGCCGGAGCAGTCAAAGCCGATCCGGCGGCCGTTGTAGCCGGGGCCCTTGATGCCGATGCTGGCGATGCCGGCCTGGGCGTGGCCGCCGCCGTACACGTACGGGAAGTCGCCGGCGGTGACCTGGTTGGCGGCCATGGTGAGCGCCGAGACCACGGACATGCGACCCCCGCTCGCCTCGATTGCGAACGTGCGCCCAGCGACCCCGATCACGCTCCCCGTCGCCTGTCCCGTGACGGGCTGAGCCGGCGTGGCCAGAGCGACCGCAGGGAGGACCAGGGCGACCGCGGGGAAGGCCAGGGCGCCCAGTAGCGCGCACAGGGTGGCGGCGAAACGCTTCATCGGACCCATGCATCGGCCCCGGCGCCCGAGACCTGATGTCTGCGTTCAGACCATCCGCCCGCGTCGTTCGGCGAAACGACCGGCCACACCGGCGCTCGCGGGACTTCTCATCGCGTCCACCAGACCTGGACGCGACCGGCCCGAAGCGCAGATAGTGTCCCCGGCGTGCGGACGATCGCGCTCGAGGAGCACTGCCTGACCCCCGAGCTACGCGACGTCCTCGGCCCCCAGATCCATCCCTACTATCCGGTCCACCGCTGGCCGCCGGCGCTCGAGGCGCGGCTGCTCGACCTCGGGGAGGGCCGGATCGCCGAGATGGACGCCCAGGGCATCGACATGCAGGTGCTCTCCTCGGTGCAGCCC
>DATJRL010000478.1:0-2446 GCA_035504785.1 Caulobacteraceae bacterium | reverse complement strand
CGCCTGAAGACGGTATTGTTGGCCTTGCCCGAACACTAGAATCGGGGGTCGAAGAATCGAATCAGGTCGAGCCGAGCCGCATTACAGAATGCTGGCGTCGGCGTGACTGGCCAACACCTCAAACTGAATCGGGCGCGCGCGCTGACGCGACTCAACCCCGACCGGGCTTGGCCGGAGAATTGGCCTTGCGCCAGGCGGCGAAACCACGGTCACCGGCGATGAAGGCCGCGAGCATCGAGGCGATCAGGGGTTCGGTTTCGATGGCCTCGCCGTTCACCGCCTGGTAGGCGCGCTGGTAGTCGAGGAGGTCGACGGCGGCTGCGCCCTTGAGGCGCAGCTTCACTTCCAGGGATTTCTCCTCGAGGTCGACTTTGCCGAGCGCGAGGGGGACCGGGGCTTTGGCCATCGGCGAGCTCCTTGGGCTGAATGACGGTTATCGCGGGGCGGGCGGGCACGGCCACGCCTCATGGATAGGGCGCGAGCACCATGTCCTTGCTGACCAGGACTCGGAGCGGCCAGCCGGCCCGGATCCTGATCGTCGGCTGGCGATTGAGATCCCGGTTGGTGATCTGACTGCCGACCTGCTCCGCATCGTTGGCGACGCCGGAGCCGGCGCTGTTCAGCACCAGGCTGCCTGACGACCGGGCCGACGCGTCCTGGGCTTCCGAGGCGCCGATCGAGAACACCGTCGAGAGCACGATGCCGCGCGCCAGCTGCCCGAAGTGACCGTCAACCTGGTCGTGGAGACCGGACGCGCCCGTAAGGTCCGCGCCTTCCATCGCGCCGATGTTGATCGACCGACCGTTGGGCATGACAATCCGGTTCCAGGCGATCAGAGCGCGCTCCTGGCCATAGGCGATCTGGCTGTCGTACTGGCCGATCAGTCGCGATCCCTGCGGGATCAGCACGGTGCGGCCGGTGACGTGGTCGTAAACGGGCTCTGTCACCTGGGCGATGATCTCGCCCGGCAGGTCAGAATTGACGGCGGTGAGCAAGGCGGCCGGGATCACTGTGCCGGCCTTCACCTCCCACGGGCTCTCCGGATCGCGCTCGGGGTTCTGCAGATAGTCGTCGAGACGGGCGTCCGATGCGAACTGCCGCTTGCCCGCCTGCCCATTGGCGGGCTGCACGTCCGGCGCGAGCGGGGCCGGCGCGGCCGCGGGCGCGACGAGCGCGACCGGTCCGGGCGCGACGCCGGGCTGTCCGCCATCGGCCTGGCCGCCTGAGCCGCCGAAGAAGGGTTGAGACGCACGGGCTGCCGCTGCCTGTTCGCGCGCTTGCTGAACCGCCGGATCGACCGGCGTCTGCGGAGGCGATGCGGCGGACGGCGCCGGCCCGGCGAGGCCGTTACTGGGTGGCGGCAGGGCGGGATCGCGCGCCAGGCCCTGGACCGCCGGGTCGCTGTATCCGTTGGCGTAGCGGTCCGGGAACGCCGGAGCGGCCGTCGGACCATCGGTGTCCTGCTTCACGCTCGCGGCCTTGCTCGGGCCGGTCCCGGCCCCGCCGAACCCGATCCAGAAAGCGCCGGCGATAATGGCGGCGAGCACAGCCGCGCCGCCGATCAGATAACGGCGGTTCCAGCGCGTGACGGGCAGTCGCGGCGCGGCGAGCACGCTCTCCGGGGCGACCTTGGGGGTCCGCGGCGACGTCTCGAGCGGTCCATCCGGGGGCAGGAAGGCCATGGCTCAACCCTGGCCCTGGGCGCGGGTGATCCGAACGATGGTCTGGGGCTTCTCACCGATGCGCAACTCGGCGACGTCGATCAGGCGGTCCACGACGTAGTAGCCGTTGATGTAGCGGTAGTTGACCAGCTCGGCCGCGTCGTGCGGACCGATCAGGAAGAGAGGTGGTGCGTCCGTCGAGGCCATGTTGACCGGGAACTGGATGTAGGTGCGGGTTCCGTCGTCGAAGACCCGCAACGGCTGCCAGCTCGGGGGTTTGCCGTGGATCGGCTGGATCTTGTAGCCGAAGTGCAGCTGGTCGATCGGCACGGCGGCCTGGGCGACGAGGTTCGCCTGTTCGGCCGCCTGGGCGGCCGCGAGAGCCTGCATCTGCTCCTGGGGGTAGTTCCAGCTGACGGCGGAGGTATAGGCGCCGCCGTCACGGCTCGACGCCTCGATCAGATAGGTCCGCTGATCCGTGGTCAGCACGATGTTGGTGCGCAGCCCGCCGCGAATGGGCTTCAGCAGCACCACCACCTGCTGGCCGGCGCCGGCGCCTTGCGCGGTCTCGCCCATGACCCAGCGCACCGTATCGCCGGCCGCCTTGGACAGAAGCTTCTCGCCAGGCCGCAGGATGATGGCCGTCAGGAAATGGGGCGAGGTGTTGATCTCGTAGAGCCGGCCGGCTTCGTAGTCGTAGTAGAGAGTCGCATTGATGTAGGCGTCGGGTGTCGGATAGCTGCGCGCCCCGGCGTTGGCGGAGATGACATGCCGCTCCTCCGCGC
>DATJRL010000477.1:0-2256 GCA_035504785.1 Caulobacteraceae bacterium | reverse complement strand
CGGCCAAGGGGCCTTACGCCTCTTCTGCCGCCTCGCTGGCCTGGTCCTGGGCGCCGTCGGCGCCCTCGTCGGCGATCTCGGCGGCGGTTTCGACTTCAGCCGGGGTCTCTTCGGCGGCAGCTTCGGCCGGGGCTTCTTCGGCTGCGGCTTCCACCGGAGTTTCTTCGGCCGCAGCTTCTACTGGAGCTTCTTCGGCCGCAGCTTCAACCGGAGCCTCTTCGGCGGGCGCGGTTTTCTCGGCGGGCTCCGCGGCCGCCTGGGCGGCGCGCTCGGCGCGGGCTTCGGCGCGCTCCTTGGCCTTGGCGTGCGGCTCGCCCTTCTTCGGGTTGGAGCTCGGCGCCCACTTGGCGAGGCCCTCGGTCGACAGGAACCGCGCCACGCGATCGGTCGGCTGCGCGCCCTTGCCGAGCCACTGAGTGATGCGCTCCGAGTTCAGCGTGATGCGCTTGGCGTCGTCGCGTTTCAGCAGCGGATTGTAGGTCCCCACCTTCTCGATGAACCGGCCGTCGCGGGGCGAGTGGCTGTCGGCGACGACGATCGAATAGTAGGGGCGCTTCTTGGTCCCGCCACGGGCGAGTCTGATCTTCAGCATACGGAGTTGGTCTTTCTCAGGGCTTCTTGAAGGGGTTGAACGCGGCGCCGCCGCCGAGACCCGGCAGGGCGTTGGGTTTGGGTGGGCCGCCAAGGCCTGGCAGCCCCGGCAGGTTGTTGGGCAGGCCGCCGGACAGACCGGACGGCGCGGCTTCGGGCTCGGGCATGCGTCCGCCGCCCATGTTCTTCAGACGGTCCATGCCGCCGCCCATCATGCCGGCGACGCGGGCGAGGTTCTTGCCGCCGTCCTTGGCGAGGAACTTGAAGGCGTCCTGCATCTGGCGGTGCTGCTTCAGCAGCCGGTTCACCTCCGCCACGTCGACACCCGCGCCCGCGGCGATGCGGCGTTTGCGCGAGGCCTGCAGGATGTCCGGCTTCCTGCGCTCGACCTTGGTCATCGAGCCGATGATGGCGCGCTGGCGCGTGATCATCCGGTCACTGATGTTGGCCTCGGCCATCTGCTTCTTTATCTTCTGGACGCCGGGCAGCATGCCCATCACGCCCTCCATCCCGCCCATGCGCTCCATCTGCGCCAGCTGGTCGGACAGGTCGTCGAGGTCGAACTTGCCCTTGGCCAGCTTCTTGGCCATCGCCTCGGCCTTGGCGACGTCGAGGTCGGCGGCCGCCTTCTCCACGAGCGCGACCACGTCGCCCTGGCCGAGGATGCGGCCGGCCACGCGCCGGGCGTCGAACACATCGAGCGCGTCGATCCGCTCGCCCGTGCCGAGGAACTTGATCGGCAAGCCGGTGACGTGGCGCATGGAGAGCGCCGCCCCGCCGCGAGCGTCGCCGTCGGCGCGGGTGAGGACAAGGCCGGTGAGCGGCAGGCGCTCGTGGAAGGCCTTGGCGGTGCGCACCGCGTCCTGGCCGGTCAGGCTGTCCGCCACCAGCAGGGTCTCGGCCGGCGTTGCGATGCGGGCGATCTCCGCCGCCTCGGCCATCATCGCCTCGTCGAGTGTGGTGCGGCCAGCGGTGTCGAGGAAGAGCACGTCGTAGCCGCCGAGCCGGGCGGCCGAGAGGGCGCGGCGGGCGATGTCGGCCGCGGTCTGCCCCGCGACGATCGGCAGGGAGTCGACCTCGGCCTGCTTGGCCAGGATCGCCAGCTGCTCCATGGCGGCTGGCCGGCGGGTGTCGAGCGAGGCGACCAGCACCTTCTTGCGCTCGGCGCGCGCCAGGCGCAGGGCGAGCTTGCCGGTCATGGTGGTCTTGCCCGAGCCCTGCAGGCCGGCCACCAGGATCACCGTGGGCGGGTTCAGCGCCAGCCGCAGCGGCTCCGGCGTCTCGCCGCCCAGCATCTCGATCAGCCCGTCGTAGACGATCTTGACCACCTGGTCGGCGGGCTTGACCGAACGGATCACCGCCTCGCCGCCGGCCGCTTCGCGCGCCTTGGCGATGAAGTCGCGCACCACCGGCAGCGCGACGTCGGCCTCTAGCAGCGCCACGCGCACCTCGCGCAGCGCCTCGTCGACGTCCTTCTCGGAGAGCACGCCGCGGCCCGAAAGCCGGTCGAAGACCCCGGAAAGCCGCTCTGTCAGCCCGTCGAACATTCACCGCTCCAATCGCCCAACGCCAATCGGCCCCCGTGCGCGATCACGCGGACGGAGGTCCTCGCCGCCCTCGTCCCGCACCAGAGCAAGCCTGATATGGGGGTCGTGGCGGAGGAGG
>DATJRL010000476.1:0-2795 GCA_035504785.1 Caulobacteraceae bacterium | reverse complement strand
CGATCGCGGCTGGCTCGAGTTCCTGGGGCGCGGGCGGTATCGGGTGCGGGCCGGCTGAGCGCTGTGGCGGAGGGGTCTGAAAGGGTAACCGCAGAGTTCGCAGAGAAGCGCGGAGGACGCGGAGCGACCCGGACCCTCTGCGAACTCAGCGCTCCTTTGCGCCCTCCGCGGTTATCCTTGCCGGCGCCCGCGGCGCCACGGGACGGCGATTTGGGGCGCACGCTGCTTTTCCCGGAACGCAGCAGCGCCGGCGCGCGGCCCCGCCCCCTCCACCAGCCTCCGGCTGGTCCCCCTCCCCCGTTCCCCCCGGCTCGAGGCCGGGGTTAACGGGTGAGGAGCGGGTTGACATGTACGGCTTCGAGGCCCGGCTCGGCGGCCTCTATCCCGGCAACCGCCACGTGCGGGAGAAGATACGCCAGCAGCTGCAGGTGCTGCGCGATCGCGGCTGGCTCGAGTTCCTGGGGCGCGGGCGGTATCGGGTGCGGGCCGGCTGAGCGCTGTGGCGGAGGGGTCGGCAAGGGTAACCGCGGAGTTCGCAGAGAAGCGCGGAGGACGCGGAGCGACCCGGACCCTCTGCGAACTCTGCGCTCCTTTGCGCCCTCCGCGGTTATCCTTGCCGGCGCCTGCGGCGCCACGGGACGGCGCTTTGGGGCGCACGCTTCTTTTCCTGGATCGCGGCAGCGCCGACGCGCGGCCTCGCCCCCTCCACCATGCTTCGTATGGTCCCCCTTCCCCGTTTTGCTGCGCTGCACGGGTGAGGAGAGGCTCGGGGCTATTCCTCGTGGGCCGGGGTGCTGGGGGTGAGCCAGGGGGGGGAGATGTCGGCGAGGGCGGCGTCGACGCATTCGACCTCCACCAGCATGTCGCCGCCGCCGGCGAAGGCGAGGCGGATGGCGCCGCCGGGCGCCTCGCCGGCCTCGAAGCTGACCGCCAGCAGCTCCACCACCGCGTCGCGCGGCTCGCGGCGGATGTTGCGGGCCTTGACCGACAGCACCGAGCCGATCTGCAGGCCGGCGCGCACCCGCTCGCCCAGCAGCGCGCCGGGCGCCTCCCAGCGGTAGCGGTTGAGGGCCAGGGTGACGCGGCGGCCGCGCGGGTCCCACTCGATGTCGCCGACCTGGGCGACGGCGTCCTGCAGCGCCGCGGAGATCACCGCCAGGTCGTCGGCGTCCTCGGCCAGCAGGCGCAGCGGCTCGTGCCGGCTCATTCGGCGTCCTCGGCCCCCTCCCCGCCGCCGCGGATGCGCCGCACCTGGGCGCCGCAGGCGGAGAGCTTCTCCTCCAGCCGCTCGAAGCCGCGGTCGAGATGGTAGACGCGGTTGACCACGGTCTCGCCGCGCGCGGCCAGGGCGGCGATGACCAGGCTGACCGAGGCGCGCAGGTCGGTGGCCATCACCGGCGCGCCCTCGAGGCCGGCCACGCCGCGCACCCGCGCCTCGCCGCCGGAGACGCTGATGTCGGCCCCGAGCCGGGTCAGTTCCGGGGCGTGCATGAAGCGGTTCTCGAAAATGGTCTCGCGGATGACGCTCTCGCCGTCGGCCAGGGTCATCAGGGCCATGAACTGGGCCTGCAGGTCGGTGGCGAAGCCCGGATAGGGATCGGTGGCGATCTCGACGGCGGAGAGCCGGGCGCCGTTGCGCTTGACGCCGACGCCGTCGTTGCGCCGCTCGATCTCGACCCCGGCCTCCTCCATCTTGGTCAGGAGGGACTCGATCATGGCGGGCCGGGTGTTGACGATCTGCACCTCGCCGCCGGCCATGGCGGCGGCCAGCGCGTAGGTGCCGGTCTCGATGCGGTCGGGGGTGACGGCGTGGGTGGCGCCGGTCAGGCGGCCCACGCCGACGATGCGGATCATCGCCGTGCCGGCGCCCTCGATCTTCGCGCCCATCTTGGTGAGGCACTCGGCGAGGTCGGCGATCTCGGGCTCGCGGGCGGCGTTGACGATCACCGTCTCGCCCTGCGCCAGCACCGCGGCCAGCAGGGCGTGCTCGGTGGCGCCCACGGAGACGGCGGGGAAGCGGATCTCGGCGCCCTTCAGGCCGCGCGGCGCCTGGGCGTAGACGTAGCCCTCGTTGAGGTCGATCCGCGCGCCCAGCGCCTCCAGCGCCATCAGGTGCAGGTCGACCGGCCGGGCGCCGATGGCGCAGCCGCCGGGCAGCGACACCTTGGCCAGGCCGGTGCGGGCCACCAATGGCCCCAGCACGTTGAACGAGGCGCGCATCTGGCGCACCAGGTCGTAGGGGGCGATGGCCGAGACGATCTCAGGCGTGGTCAGCACCGTCTCGGGTCCGTCCGGCCCGTCGCGCTCCTCCAGCTGCACCCCCAGACGCCCCAGCAGCTTGCCGAGGAAGCGGGTGTCGGCCAGGCGCGGCATGTTGGTGAGCCTGAGCGGCTGGTCGGTGAGCAGGCTCGCCACCATCAGCTTGATGGCGGAGTTCTTGGCGCCGGAGATCGGGATCACCCCCTCGAGCCGCACCCCGCCGGTGATGGCGATCCGATCCATGCGCGCTCGCGCCTCCCTCGTTCGGCTGCCTGCCCGGAAAGCGGCCGACCTCGCTACATAAACGCGCGAAGCGGCGGCGGTAAGAGGGCGTCGCGGCGGCGGCCGATTGCGCCGCGGAGGGCGGTGGGTCATGGTCGCGGGCGGGACGGCCGGGGCCGATCGAAGGGCGCGCCAAGTGGAGGAGAACGAACGCGCGGCCCGACGGTCCGTCCACCCGGCGCTGTTCTTTTTCCTCTATTTCTCGTTCGGCGCTTCCGGCGGCTTCCTGACCGGGGCGGTGGAGAACTTCTACA
>DATJRL010000475.1:0-2399 GCA_035504785.1 Caulobacteraceae bacterium | reverse complement strand
CATGGGCGCCGCCTCCACCGGCCCTTCAGGTTAGCCCGTCCGTGTATTTCGTGGTCGGCTGCCCTTGACGGCGCCGGGCCGCAGGCTCTTTCCCTGGGCGACCGGGACTCCAGGAGGGCGGCGTGATCGAGCGGCAGATCGATATTCCCACCAGGGACGGGGCGACCACCACTTTCGTGGTGCATCCTGAGCGCGGCGGGCCGCATCCGCCGATCCTGTTCTTCATGGATGCGCCGGCGATCCGCGAGGAGCTGCGCGACATGGCCCGCCGCCTCGCGAGCTGCGGGTACTACGTGATGCTGCCCAACCTCTACTACCGCGCCGGGGTGATGGAGTTGGCCGGCGCGGCCGCGCGCGAGCGGATCTTCGAGCTGATGGGCGGTCTCTCCATCGCCATGGTGATGAGCGACGCGGCCTCGCTCCTGGAGTTCGCCGACGCCGATCCGGCGGCGCGGGCCGGCGCTGTCGGCGCTTTGGGCTACTGCATGAGCGGCCAGTTCGCCATCAACGCCGCCGCCAGCTTCCCGGACCGGGTGACTGCGGCCGCCTCGATCTACGGCACCTACCTCGTCACCGACAAGCCGGACAGTCCCCACACCCAGGCCCACAAGACCAAGGCCGAGCTCTACTTCGCTTGCGCCGAGACCGACCGCTACGCGCCCATGGAGACGGTCGAGGCGCTGAGGGCGTCGCTGGCGAGCGCGCCGGAGCGGACGGAGGTGGAGATCTACCCCGGCGTCGAGCACGGGTTCGCGTTCCCGCAGCGGGCCGCCTATCACAAGCTCTCGGCCGAGCGGCACTGGGAGCGGCTGGTGTCGCTTTATCGCCGGAACCTCGGCTGATGGCGTGGCGGATGGGACTTCTGGGCGCCTCGCGCATCGCGCCGCCCGCGGTGATCGCCCCGGCGGCGAAGAACCGCGACTTCGAGATCAGCGTAGTGGCGGCGCGGGACGCCGGCCGGGCGCGGGCCTACGCCGAGCAGCACAACATCGGCGCGGTTGCGGCGGACTACGCCGAGCTGGTGCGGCGAGACGATGTCGACGTGGTCTACAACGCCCTGCCGCCGGTAGGACACGCGGAGTGGACCATCGCCGCCCTGGAGGCGGGCAAGGCGGTGCTCTGCGAGAAGCCGTTCGCCATGAACGCCGCCGAGGCGCGGGCGATGACCGAGGCCGCGACCCGAACCGGCGGCGTGCTGCTGGAGGCGTTCCACTACCGATACCATCGGGTGATCCGCGACGCCGAAGCGCTGGTCCGCGGCGGCGCGCTCGGGGCGATGAGGCGGGCGTCGGCGGATTTCAAGGCGCCCATCCGCAAGACGCCAGACGAACTGCGCTGGCGGGCCGAACTCGGCGGCGGCGGCTTGATGGACCTGGGCTGCTATCCGATCCACTCCCTGCGCACCCTCATCGGCGCCGAACCGACCGTGACCAGCGCCGCGGGCGCCTTTGAGGGCCGCGTCGACACCGACATCGCCGCCCAGCTCGCTTTCCCGGGCGGAGTCCAGGCCGAGATGGCTTGCGCGATGATCACCGATGGGTTCTCGGCGCGGCTGCTGATCGAGGGCGATCGGGGATCGATGGAGATTATCAATTTCCTCGCCCCGCAAATGGGCTGCCGCTTCACCACGACAATCGACGGCCAGTCCGAACGGCGCCCCACCGACGGCCCGTCGACCTACGAGGCGCAACTGATCCATCTCGCCGAGGTGCTGCGCGGGGAAACCAGGCCGCTGACCGGCGGGGCGGACGCAGTGGCGAACATGACGGTGATCGATGCAATCTACGCAGCGGCGGGGCGTCCGGCCGTGTAACGGACACGCCGGATGATCGCCCCGCGCGGCGCCGACCCGATCTCGCCCTCCTCGACCGGCCGGAAGCCCAGCTTTTCCAGCACGCGGCCAGACGCCCGGTTGTCCGCCGCTCGACCGGCCTTGAAGCGCGTGAGGCCCAGGGACGCGGACGCGAAATCCATCACCGCCCTTGCCGCCTCCGTGGCGAACCCTTCTCCCCAGGCAGCCTCATCGAGCCAATAGCCGATCTCGCCCACGCCGTCCTCGACCCCGACGTCGGCGCATCCGATCAGTGCGCCCGCGTGAACGAGGGCAAAGCGGTAGGCGGCGCCCGCGCGCCACTCATTCGGATGGGTGGCAAGCCACGTGCGCTGATTGCCGAGGGTCGGCGGCCAGGGCGCCTCGCTCAGCATCCGGGCGACGTTCCAGTTGGACAGGATCTCCACCACCCGTTCGGCATCGGAGATCTCGAACGGCCGCAGCGTCAGCCGTTCGGTGCGAAGCTGCAGCCGCGGCGGGCGCGGCGCCGGCGCGTCGCGCGCCTCCCAGCCGACCGCGTTGCGCAGGCGGCTGCCGCTGAAATGCACGGTGGACTCCCAGGCGCCGT
>DATJRL010000474.1:0-2437 GCA_035504785.1 Caulobacteraceae bacterium | reverse complement strand
CCGGCTTTCAGCCGCGCGTCGGATGCCTCGGCCGTGGCCAGCGCCTTGTCCGGCGTTTCCAGAACATAGGCGTTGAGCGCCCGCGCCTTCTCGATGGCCTCGATATGCGCCTCGGCGAGCTCGACGGCGGAGAACTTGCGGGTCTTCAGCCCCGCCAGCGCGTCCTTCAGCGAGATGTCGGTGAGGTCGCTCATGGCCGCAACCTTTCCCCCGCTCGCGGGGGGGAAAGATTGATCCGCCAGCTCGGAACTGACCCAGGACGGCGCTCGCTCATTCGACCACCTTCGGCACGACGAAGAAGCCGCGATCGGCCTTCGGCGCGTTGGCGAGCACCCGGGACGGATCGCCGCCGTCGGTCACCACGTCCTCGCGCAGCGGCAGCGCCACCGCCTCGGTGGACGCCATCGGCGCGACGCCCTCGACGTCGACCTCGTTTAACTGCTCGATCCAGCTGAGGATGCCGGACAACTCGGCGGCCAGCGGCTCGGCCTCGCCCTCGCCCAGGCGAATGCGGGCAAGGCGGGCGACCTTCCTCACCGTGGCGGCGTCGATGGACATGGAAGCTCCGCAGCGTCGACGCCGCGGGTTAGCCGGGGCTTGGCGGCCTTGGCAAGCCCTCCTAAGGGAACCCATGGCCGTGATCGACCTTGCGGAGCTCCCGAGCGCCCTGCCGCGCGGCGCCCCCGTGGTCGGCCTCGATCTCGGCGAGCGGACCATCGGCGTCGCGGTTTCCGACGCCGGCCTGATGATCGCCAGCCCCCTCGCCCTGATCCGCAGGAGCAGGTTCACCGCCGACGCCGAGGAACTGTTCCGCCTGATGGCGAGCCGCGGCGCGGGCGGCGTCGTCATCGGCTTGCCGGTGAACATGGACGGGAGCGAAGGGCCGCGCTGCCAGTCGGCCCGCGCCTTCGCCCGCAACCTCTTGCGCCTCAAGGACCTGCCTATCGCGTTCTGGGACGAACGCCTCTCCACCGAGGCGGTGAACCGGATGCTGATCGACGAAGCGGACGCCACCCGCGCCCGTCGCGCCGAACTGGTCGACAAGGCCGCCGCCGCCTGGATCCTGCAGGGCGCGCTGGATCGTCTGGCGCGATGACCGCGCGCATCGTCCTGCTCAACGGCGTCGGAAGCGTCGGCAAGAGCTCCACCGCCAAGGCGCTACAGCGCATCGTCGAGCGGCCGATGCTGCACGTGTCGATGGACGCCTTCCTGGACATGCTGCCGCCGGGCGCGTTCGGGAATCCGGACTACTACCGCTTCGAGACCTGGCTGGAGGCGGGCGCGCCAGTCACCGCCGTCCGCTCCGGCCCGGTGCTGCAACGGCTGACCCACGGCATGCGCCGCGTCGTCGCAGCCCTGGCGGCCGATGGCCTCGACGTGGTGGTCGACGACGTGTTCTGGGGCGACGACCTCGCCGACTACCGCGCGGTCTTGGCGCCCTACGCCTTCCACGCCGTCGGCCTCTTCGCCCCGCTGGACGTGCTGGAGGCCCGCGAGCGGACCCGCGGCGACCGCGACCTCGGCCTCGCCCGCTGGCAGTTCGCCCAGATCCGCCCCGCCGCCGGCTACGACCTGGAGATCGATACCAACGAAATCTCGCCGGAGGAGGCTGCGGCGCGGATCAAGGCAACGTTCGGGCTCTGAGCCCCTTGACATATGCCCCGGCATAGGTCTTGTTGCAGTCGATGGACTCGCGTCGCCACGTCAGACTTTTCAAGAACGGTCGAAACCAGGCCGTCCGAATCCCGCGAGAATTCGAACTGCCTGGGCATGACGCATTCATGCATCGAGAGGGTGACAAGCTGATCATTGAGCCCTCTGCCGCTGCGTCGCTGCTCGCTGTGCTCGCCGAATTGCGGCCGATCGAGGAACCCTTCCCGGAGATTGAAGATCGTCCGCCGGATCCGGTCGACCTGTGACCCGGTACCTCCTCGACACGAACGTCGTCTCCGATCTCGTCCGTAACCCTCAGGGCCGCGTGGCCGCCCGGGTCGCGGACGTTGGCGAAGATGCTGTCTGCACCAGCATCATCGTTGCGGCCGAACTTCGCTTCGGCGCCGCCAAGAAGGGATCGGAGCGTCTAACCGACCAACTGGAACGCGTCCTGTCCGTGCTCGACATCCAGCCCTTCGAGACGCCGGCTGACGTCATCTATGGGCGCTTGCGGGCCCAGCTTGAAGCGGTTGGAACTCCAATCGGCGGGAACGACATGCTGATCGCCGCCCACGCCCTGGCCACCGACTGCGCCGTGGCGACAGACAACGGACGCGAGTTCGAGAGGGTCAGCGGCCTAAAGGTCGAGAACTGGCTCCGATGATCCGCGGCGAACCGGAGCGACGAACCTTCGCGCTCCGGCTTCCCCGCCACGGCAAAGCCGCCTAGAACGGCGCTTTAATGACATCGATCGCGCCTGGCCCCGCTGAGGTCCGTGACCGGA
>DATJRL010000473.1:0-2497 GCA_035504785.1 Caulobacteraceae bacterium | reverse complement strand
CGGCGGCGAGGGCCTTGAACTCGGCCAGCGGCGCGCCGGCGAGCGCGTAGACCCTCCAGGGCTGCAGGTTGCCGCCGGAGGGGGCGTAGGCGGCTTCGGAGATCAGCCGGCGAACCAGCGCGCCGGGCACCGGATCCGGCTTGAAGGCCCGGACCGACATGCGCTTGCGGACCGCCCCGGCGACATCCATCGACCCCTCCTGATCGTTGTTAGCTCAGGTCGGCTTGACGCATGGCGCCGACGCAAACCATCCGGTAGCAGGCGCGACGCGGGGTCAAGAAGGACGAAGATGGCCAGGACACGTGGCGGGCAGGGGACACGCGGCGGATGGAGGCTCGGCGGACCCGGCAGGGGCCGGTGGGGTCGGCGCATCCGTAACTTCCTGGTTGCGATCCTGGCTGTGCTGGTGATCGGGCCGGTGCTGGCGGTGATCGTCTATCGGTTCGCGCCGCCGCCGATCACCATCCTGATGATCGAGCGGGCGATCCAGGGGCAGGGCATCGACCACCGCTGGGTTCCGCTCTCGAAGATGTCGCCGGACCTTCCGCGCGCCGCCATCGCCGCCGAGGATGCGCGCTTCTGCGAACATCACGGTTTCGACGTGAACGCCATCGAGAAGGCGATGAAGCACGACGACAAGCATCCGAACCGCATCCGCGGCGGCTCGACCATCAGCCAGCAGACCGCCAAGAACGTATTCCTGTGGCCGCAGCGATCATGGGTGCGCAAGGGCTTCGAGGCCTACTTCACCGTGCTGATCGAGGCGATCTGGGGTAAACAACGGATCATGGAAGTCTATCTCAACACGGTGGAGATGGGGCCGGGCGTCTACGGCGTGGAGGCGGCCGCGCAGCACTATTTCCATGTCAGCGCCCGAGCCGTGAACCCTGCGCAGGCCGCGCGGCTGATCGCCATCCTTCCGAGCCCGCTGAAGTGGCAGGTGATCGATCCGGGCCACTATGTCCGCAAGCGCGACCGCCGGATCGACGCCGCCGAGGGCGCGGTCGGCCGCGACGGCGGATCGTCCTGCCTGACCTGAGCGTTCTGCGATCCATGGACCGCGTCATCCGCGCCGAACAGATCGACTTCAGCGACGACGCCAGCGTGGCGGTGGTGTCGCAGACGCTGCGCTACGTGCTGCCGGTGCCGGCGCTGGAAGGCGGCGGCGAAGCGTTGATCGGGCCGAATGGCGAGACCCTGTTCGACCAGGACAAGCCGATCGCGGGCCGGGGCATCGTCTTCTTCGATCCCGACGATCAGTCGCTGGAAGCCGTGCCCGGCGACGCCTCGGGCGTCATCCTGTTCAGCCCGATCAGCGAGGACGAGGGGGCTATGCTCAGCACCTTCATCGCCACCCTCTCGGCGCGGCCGGAGCGCCTGCGTCTCGAGCAGCTGAAGGAGATCGTGCGCTATGCCACCGAGGATCTCCGACTCGCCTCCGCCCACAGCTCGACCCGCGACTATGTCGCCAAGGCGCTGGCGCCGGTGGAGGACGCCGCCGCGCGCGGCTGCGGTCTCTATCGGCGGCGCGGCGACGTCTGCCGAGCCGTGCGCGTGGCCGGCGAGGGCGCCTTCCTCGGCCCAGGCGCCTCGCCGCAGCGCTTCGCTGGCGGGGTGGTGATCCTCAAGCACGGCGACAGCATCCGCGCCATCCAGCGGCATTCGTTCGAGGTCACCTACCAGTTTCTCGACGGACGCCCGGCGCGGGTCGCCGAGCTGCCGACGCAGCGGCCCAAAGCGGCCTCGAGGCCGCGGTCGACCGGGGCGAATCGGAACCGCAAAGCGCCTCGGCAGGGGGCCATGCAGGCCGCTCACGGCCGCCAGATGTAGGCTTTCCAGTGAAACTGGCTGAGCGGCGCGACATAGTCCATGCCGCCGACATCGTCGCGCAGCCAGGCGCGGCCATCCGCCAGCTTCATCACCCGCCAGGTCGGCGCGCCGCCGGCCTCGACGCTCACCAGGTCGCCGACCTGGACCCTGGACTTCTCGACGTCGTCCAGCAGCACCCAATCGACACGCATGACGCTCACTCTCCCGAACCTTCGGCGGCCGCTGGATCGCGGCCAGGATCGAGAGGCTAGCGGAGGGCGGCTGAGCTGCGCCTGAGCAGCCCGTTCAACCGCCGTTCATCCCGTGCGGCGCAGCGGATCGGCCTCGACCGAGGCGGCCCCCACCGCCCGGAAGAGGGCGTTGGCCGTGATCGGCTTGGTGAGGTGACCGTCGGCGCCGGCCTCGAACGAGGCGGCGGCGTGCTCGGGCATGGCGTTGGCGGTCAGCGCGTGGATCTGCATCGGTGCGCGGCCAAGACGGCGCTCCTCGGCGCGGATCTCGCGGATGGCTGTGAGCCCGTCCATCACCGGCATCTGCACATCCATCAGGATCAGGTCGAAGCCGCCGCCGCGCCAAGCCTCCACCGCCTCGGCGCCGTTGCCGACGCAGGTGAGGTCGACGCCGGCGGCCTCCAACATCAACTGCGCCACGCGGCGATTGACGGGGT
>DATJRL010000472.1:0-2226 GCA_035504785.1 Caulobacteraceae bacterium | reverse complement strand
AACTGCGAGCGCGGCGCTGTCGTCGACGCTCGCCAGTTGTCCGCCGAGCACCGGGGAGGCGGCGATGGTGGCGATCTTCATCCCCGGAACGATGAAATCGATCCCGTACTTGGCCTGGCCGTTGACCTTGGCCGGAGTGTCGACCCGCTGAAGGCGCTTTCCGATCAGCTCGAACTGGCTCGCGGGTTTGAGCGGAACCTGCGCCGGCTTAGGCAGCCGCGATGCCGCCTCGGCGAACGTCGCGTAAGGCGCCGAGCGACCGCTGGCGGCATGCATGATCACCGCCCGTCGCGCGACGCACTCGCTCGCCGGCACGTCCCATGCCTGGGCCGCCGCCTGTATCAGCATGAGGCGCGCCATGGCGCCGGCCTGCCGGAACGGCGTCCAGGCGCCCCGGATCGACGTCGAGCCTCCCGTCGCCTGAAGCTCGAGCAGGGGCTGCTTGTAGAGAGCCTCGCTGGGCGGCGCCGCGGCGACCTGGACTTGGTCGAGCCCGACCTCCAGCTCCTCCGCGATCAGAGTGGCTTCGCCAGTATAGACGCCCTGTCCGCACTCGGCGTTGGGCATGATGAGGGTGATCCCGCCCTGGGGGGCGATGTGAATCAGGGCCTCGGGATCTTTGCCCGTGTAGGCCGCTCCTACGACCGCGGGCGGGTTGTTCGCGCTCACCGGCTGCGGCGCCGCCGGGTTCAGGCGCTGGTCGCGCGCCCACGGCTTGGTCGACACGACGGCGAATCCAAGGAGGAGGCCACCGCCAAGCAAGACATGACGCCGGTCGGTGACCAGCCGCACCAGGTCCGGCGAGACCCCGATTGTCGGCGGCCCGGTCATGACTTCGCCGCCTGTTTGATCGCCCGGCGTATTCGCGGATAGGTGTGGCAACGGCAGATGTTGCCGCTCATCGCCTCGTCGACGTCGCTGTCGGTCGGCGCGGAATTGCGCGCCAGAAGGGCCGCTGCCGACATGATCTGGCCAGATTGGCAGTAGCCGCACTGAACGACCTCCACGGCGAGCCAGGCCTTCTGGGCCTTGGCGCCGGCGCTGGTCTGCCCGACCGCCTCGATCGTCGTGACGGTGCGCGAACCGACGCTTCCCACGGGCAGGACGCAGGAGCGCAGCGGCTGGCCGTCCAGGTGGACGGTGCACGCGCCGCACTGGGCGATGCCGCAGCCGAACTTGGTCCCTGTCAGCCCCAGCACATCGCGCAGAACCCAGAGCAGGGGCATGTCAGGGGGCACGTCGACGCTCTGCGTCTGTCCATTGACGGAGAGGGTGATCGGCACCGTTCGCCTGCTCCTCTTCGCGGTGCGCGCAGGAGGCGACCCGATTGACCAGCTTGGCAATCCGGAGCGCGCAGCGCAGATGTCAGTCGAGCAGGGCCCGAAGCTAGCCAAGCTCAACTACGTTCAGTTTTGGACCGAACGGCGCAGTTTTGAAAGGGCGTTTCAAGCCAAGCGAAAGGCCGCCGCGCCCTCAGCGCGAGGACATCATTCCTTGGAAATCCGAGCAGCGAAACTGCACTTTTGGCGGGGTTTTTCCGTTGTCTGCTGGAAATCCGCCCGGCCTCGGATCCCTACCTCGCGGCGAATGCTAGGCCCCCATCATCTCCTGGAAGTTGGAATAGTAGAACTTCTCCTTCGCCTCTTCCGAGATGTCCTTGAACGTCCGTTCGAAGCGACCAATCGGATCGTCGGTTCCTTCCGGGTGCGGATAGTCGCTCGAGAAAAGGAAGAGCTCCGCGCCGGCGTCGGCGATCATCCGGCCCACGTCCTCGCCCGGGAACGGCGTGAACTTCACCGCGCGGCGGATGTAGTCCGACGCCCGCATAGACAGGGCGGCGACGCTCGGATCGGTGCGCTTGAAGATCTTCTGGCTGAGATCGAGCGTGCGCAGGTACTCGGGGACCCAGCCCGCGCCCAGTTCGATCACGCCGCCTCGCAGCGCAGGGAAGCGCTCGAAGACGCCGTCGAAGACCAGGGCGGTGAGGAACTGCTGCGGCCCGACCGAGAGCAGCATGAAGTCCCGCACGCGAAGGTTCTCGCCGCCCTCCGCGCCGGTGATGTCCTTCGGACGAGGCTGACCGTTGTTCTCGTAGGGGACGAGCTTCACCGCGCTGTTCGGGCCGACATGCAGCATGAACGGCACGCCAAGGTCGCAGAATTCCTTCCAGATGACGTCGAAGTCGGGATGGCCCGGCGACTTGTCGCCCACCGGCGCGCCGGGAAT
>DATJRL010000471.1:0-10587 GCA_035504785.1 Caulobacteraceae bacterium | reverse complement strand
GGGTAGTCGAACCGCACGCCGCTTTCCGCCAGCTGCGGCGTCAGGCCGGCGATGAGCTGGCGGCCCACCGCCACCACCGCCGTCCGCGCGGCGTCGCCGTCCGCCGGCGCGATGCCCGCCGCGGTCCAGGCGCCGGGCTGGGCCAGCGACCACTGCTGGAACAGCCGCCAGCTGCGGTTGGTCCACAGCTCCGCCACCGTCGCCCGCTCGGCCGGCGTCGACTGCGGCGCGCCATTGAGGTCGGGGCGCGCCACCACGATCACCCGGGTGTCGATGTCCGCCGCCTGCAGCTTCGGGAATTCCGACGTCTCCAGGGCCATGCAGGGCGCGCAGTCGCGGTAGACGATGGCGTAGAGCCATGGCCCGGTCTTGTGCGGCGACACCCACCCCGACTGTCCGAGCGCCTTTCCGATTTCGGCCTGGTCGTGGGTGAGGGTGTGCGGCCGCCAGCGCCAGTCGAGGTCCCAGGCGAGGTAGAGCCCGACCCCGCCCACGGCCAGGACGCCCACCAGAACCAGGAAGAGCATGACGCGGCGCATGAGCGGCTTTCCTCTTGTTCTCGCGGCAATGGGTTGCATCGGCGCCGCCGTCAATCCGCCCACGTCGGCGCGCTTGCCCCGGCCGCCCGGCGCGGCGCATCTTGGCTGTCGATGGTTCTCGCCACCGAAGCTCCGAGGATCGCGCGTTCTGTCACGCGGGGCGGCCACATCATCGACGTCCTGATCGAGGAACGGGCGCCGAAACTCGCCGGCTCGCCGATTTGGCCCGTCGTGCGTCCGCCGCTCTACGCCCTGCTCGGTTACCGCCGCGCGCGCCGCATGGCCGACGCCATCGCCGCCATGCCGGGCCACGCGGCCCTCGACTACGCCTCGGATTTGCTGTCGCTGAAGGTCGAGACCCGTCGCCTGGAACGTCTCCCGCGCCAGGGGCGGTTCGTGCTGATCTCCAACCACCCGACCGGCGTCGCCGACGGCGTCGCGGTCTACGACGTGATCAAGCCCATCCGCCCCGACGTCATGTTCTACGCCAACGCCGACGCGCACCGCATCGCCCCCAACTTCGACGAGGTGCTGATTCCCGTCGAATGGCTGGAGGAGAAGCGCACCCGCGAGAAGACCCGCCAGACCCTCGCGATGACCCGTGAAGCGCTGGAGGCGGAGCGACCGCTGGTG
Organism: Caulobacteraceae bacterium; assembly: GCA_035504785.1. Lineage (GTDB taxonomy): Bacteria > Pseudomonadota > Alphaproteobacteria > Caulobacterales > Caulobacteraceae > Acaudatibacter. The sequence goes on along the minus strand of DATJRL010000471.1, from coordinate 9,415 downwards.
ATCTTCCCGGCCGGTCGGATCGCCCGCCGCGGGCCGGACGGCGCGCTGGCCGATCCGCCCTGGGCGCCCACGGCCTGGTCGGTGGCGCGCAAGTACGACGCTCCGATCGTGCCGGTGCACATGACCGGCCCGTGGTCGACGCTGTTCCATTTCTTCGACGGCGTCTCCAAGGAGCTGCGCGACATCACCGTGTTCCACGAGCTGCTCAACAAGCGCGGCGGCCATTTCACCCTGACCGTCGGACCGGCGATCCCGCCGGACACGATCCACGGCGAGGCCCCGGAGCTGACGCTGCGGCTGAAGCGCTACATCGAGCGCGAGCTGCCGGCCGATCCGGACCGGCCGTTCGCATGATGCGGCGCCTGGCATGATCCTGGCCGCGGAGGGGGACTTCCGGCTCGGCGGCGAGGCCGACACCGCGCGGCTGGGCGCCGCCATCGGCCGCGAACTCAGGGCCGGCGAGGCGGTATGCCTCGCGGGACCGCTCGGCGCCGGCAAGTCGACCCTGGCGCGCGGCCTGATCCGCCAACTGGCCGGCGCGCCGGTCGAGGCGCCCAGCCCCACCTTCACCCTGGTGCAGACCTACGAGACCCCGCGGCTCACCGTGTCGCATTTCGACCTCTACCGCCTCGAATCGGCCGAAGAGGTGTTCGAGCTCGGCTTCGACGAAGCGCTGGACGCAGGAGCGGCGGTGGTGGAATGGCCGGATCGGCTCGGCCGCCACCTGCCGGTCGACCGCCTGGACGTCGAGCTGACCTTCGACGGCGAGTCGCGGCGGGCGCGGCTGACGCCGCACGGGGCGTGGGAGGAGCGACCGCTTGAGTTCTGATCGCGAGGAAGTGAAGGCCGGCTTCCTGGCCGCCCAGGGCCTGGCCTCGGCGGGCCGCGAACGCCTGCCCGGCGACGCCTCGACCCGGCTCTACGAGCGACTGCGCCTGCCGGGGGGCGGCCGGCTGATCTTCATGGATCAGCCGCCGGCGGCCGAGAGCCGGCCCTGTCCGCCGGACGCGACGCCCGACCAGCGCCGGGCGCTGGGCTACAACGCCATGGCGCGGCTCGCCGCCGGGCGGGTCGAGGCCTTCGTCGCCTGCGCCGGCTGGCTGCGCTCGCTCGGCCTCTCGGCCCCGGCGATCGTCGCCGCCGACGCAGCGCTGGGCCTGGCGGTGCTGGAGGACCTCGGCGACGACCTCTACGCGACGATGATCGCCGCCGGCGACGACGAGGCCCCGCTCTACGACGCGGCGGTCGACGGCCTTGTCCGTCTCCACCTCCAGACCCCGCCGGACGTCCTGGAAGCCGACAGCCAGCGCTGGCCGCTGCTGACCTACGACTCCCTCGCCCTGCAGACCGGCGGGGCGATGTTTCTGGAGTGGTGGCCGAAATATGCCGGCATGGCGGCGTTCTCGGTCGGGGCGGTGGCGGACTGGGAGGGCTTCTGGGCGCCGATCCGGGCGCGGGGCGAGGCGCGCGCCACGGTCTTCTGCCACCGCGACTATCACGCCGAGAACCTGGTCTGGATGCCGGACCGCCCCGGCCCGGCGCGGGTCGGCCTGCTCGACTTCCAGGACGCCCTGCGCGCCCACCCGGCCTGGGATTTTTCCATGCTGCTGCACGACGGCCGCCGCGACGTGTCGGCGGAGCGGGAGGCCGCGGCGCTCGCGCGCTACTTCGCCCTGCGCCCTGACGTCGACCGCGAAGCTTTCCTCGCCGACTACCACGCCCTCGGCGCGCTCAACGTCCTGCGCATCCTGTTCATCTTCGCCCGCCAGGTCGCCGGCTTCGGGCGTCCGAAGTACCGCGCCTTCACCCCGCGCATGTGGCGCTACCTGGAGCGCTGCCTCGCCGGGTCCGCCGAACTCGCGCCGCTGCGCGCCTGGCTCGACGCCAACGTCCCGGCGGAGTCGCGGATATGAGCGCCGCGCCCACCACCGCCATGGTGATGGCAGCCGGCCTGGGTGTCCGCATGCGGCCGCTGACGCTCACCCGCCCCAAGGCCCTTATCGAAGTCGGCGGCAAGGCGCTGATCGACCACGCGCTCGATCGGCTGGAGGCCGCCGGGGTCACCAAGGCGGTGGTCAACGTCCACGCCTTCGCCGACCAGATGGAGGCGCACCTCGCCCGCCGACGCTCGCCCGAGATTCTGGTCTCCGACGAGCGCACGCTGCTGCTCGAAACGGGCGGCGGGCTGAAGCAGGCTAGGGCCATGCTCGGCGAAGATCCGATCTGGGTCGCCAACAGCGACTACGTCTGGCGCGAGGATCGCGACGACGCTCTGGCCATGGTCGCGAGGGCCTGGGACCCGGCGCGGATGGACGCCTGTCTGATCGTCGTCCCCAAGGACCGCACCAGCGGCTTCGACACCCCCGGCGACTTCTTCCGGGACCCCGCCGGGGGCCTGGTTCACCGCGGCGACTCACCCACGGCGCCCTACCACTGCTTCGGCATCGAGATCCTCGACCCGCAACGGGTCTATGAAGTCCCGGAGACGAAATTCTCGCTCTTCCAGGTGTGGCGGGCGGCGTCGGAGCGAGGCCGGCTGTTCGGCGTCGTCCCCGATGGGCGCTGGATGCAGGTGGGCGATCCGGCGTCGCTGGCCGCGGCGGAGGCTTGGCTCGCGGAACCGGCGTGAGGACATGAGCTTCCTTCGCCAGCCGGGGCCGCGCTGGTTCAACATCGACGCCGGGCGGCCGTTCCTGGAAGAGCTGGCGCGCGGGCTGACCGAGACGCTGGTCCCGCTGGGCGCCGACGCCCTCGCGGCGGCCATGGTGCTCATCCCCACCCGCCGCGCCGGCCGCGACCTCGCCGAGGCCTTCCTCGCCGCATCGGGCGGTCGCGCCGTGCTGCTGCCGCAGATGCGCGCTCTCGGCGACCTCGACGAGGGGGAGCCGCCGTTCGAACCGGGCGAACTGGCCCTCGACCTGCCGCCGGCCATCCCCGCCGCCCGGCGGCGCTACGAGCTCGCGCGCCTGGTCGCGGACCACGAGCAAATCCTCGGCCGCCGGCTGGGCGCGGTTGCGGCGCTCGATCTGGCCGACGCCATGGCCGGCTTCCTGGACAGCGTCGAGATCGAGGAGGCCGCGCCGCTCGGGGCGCTGGCCGACCTCGTCCCGGAGGCGCTGGCCGCCCACTGGCAGGTCTCCGCCGACTTCCTGCGCCTGGCGCTGGCGGAGTGGCCGGCGCGGCTGGCGGCCATGGGGCTGATGGATGTCGGCGCGCGGCGCGTGCTGCTGCTGCGGCGCCTGGCCGAGCGCTGGCGCGAGACCCCGCCGGAGCAGGTGATCGTTGCCGCCGGGTCCACCGGAAGCGCTCCGGCGGTCGCCAATCTGCTGGCGACCATCGCCGACCTGCCGCACGGCTGTGTGGTGCTGCCGGGCCTCGACCTGCACCTGGCCGAAAGCGCCTGGGCCGAGGTGGGCGAACAGCACCCGCAAGGCGGCCTGAAGCGCCTGCTCGCCGGCGCCGGCGTCGATCGGGGCGAGGTGCGGCCCTGGACCGCGGCGCCCGACGCCCGCGGCCGCTGGCGCCGCCGCCTGATCAACGAGGCGCTGCGTCCGGCCGAGGCCACCGCCGACTGGCTCGCCCAGATCAAGCGCCTGCGCGACGAGGGTGCGTCGGAGGGCGTCGATCCCATCGCCGAGGGGCTGAGGGGCCTCTCGGCGATCACCGCCCGCGCCGAGGAGGAGGCGGCCACGGCGGCGGCGCTCTTGCTGCGCGCGGCGCTGGAGACGCCCGGCCGGACCGCCGCCCTGGTGACGCCGGACGCGGCGCTCGCCCGCCGGGTCAGCGCCCGCCTCACCCGCTGGGGCGTCTCGGCCGACAGCTCCGCTGGCGCGGCGCTGGCCGGTTATCCGGTCGCCACCCTGATGGGCCTCGTCGCGCGAGCCGTGTTGGATCCGCTCGACCCGGTCACCCTGCTCGCCATCGCCAAGCACCGGTTCGTCCGCTTCGGTCTCGCTGAGGACGAGTTGGCCTCGGCGCGCCTGGCCCTGGAGCGCGCCCTGCGCGGCCCGCGCCAGCCGGGCTGGGCGGAGATCGCGGCGCGCACCCAGTCGCCGGGCGCGCTGCGCCTGCTGGAGCTGCTGGAAGGCTTCGCATCGCACCTCGCCGCGCCGTTTGCCGACGGCCCATGCCGGCCGACCGATGCGGCGCAGGCGCTGGCCGAGGTGATCGAGGGTCTCGCCCTCGGTCCGGACAGCGGCCTCGGCGACCTGTGGAGCGGCCTGGCCGGAGAGGCCGCGGCGGGCCTGCTCGCGGGCCTCATCGGCGAGTCGGACGGCCTGCCGCCCGTACGGCCTGCCGGCTTCGTCGAGCTGGTCGACCAGCTGATCGCCCGCGAGGTGGTGCGGGGCGGCGGCGCGAGCCACCCGCGGCTGCGCATCCTCGGCGCCATCGAGGCGCGGCTGGCGCGGGCCGACCTGCTGGTGCTGGCGGGGCTGGAGGAGGGGGTCTGGCCGCAAGCAGCGCCCGCGGATCCCTTCCTGTCGCGCCCCATGCGCTCGGCGCTCGGCCTGCCGCCGCCCGAGCGCCGGCTCGGCCTCGCCGCCCACGACTTCGCCCAGGGCGCCAGCGCGCCGGAAGTGGTGCTGATCGCCGCCGAGCGCCGCGAAGGCGCGCCGGCCGTCGCCTCGCGTTGGCTGTGGCGGCTGGAAACCCTGGTGAAGGGCGCCGGGCTCGCCCTGCCGACCCGCCCGGACATCCTCGCCGCCGCCCGCGCTCTCGACGCGCCGGCCGAATTCGCCCCCGCCGCCCGGCCAAGGCCCCGGCCGCCCGTCGCCGTGCGCCCGCGGGCGTTGTCGGTGACTCGCATCGAGACCTGGATCCGCGACCCCTACGCCATCTACGCCCGCTACGTGCTGGGGCTGCGCCGCCTCGACCTCCCCGCCGAGCCGGTGGAGGCGCTGGCGCGCGGCACGGCGGTCCACCGGGCGTTCGAGCGCTACGCCAAGGAGCATCCCGGCGCGCCGGACGAGAGCCACGTGGCGATCTTCGCCTCGCTGCTCATCGAGTCCTTGGCCGAGGCCGGCGTGCCGCCGCATCGGCTGGCCCGCGAGCGAGCGCTGGCGATCAATGTCGCGCCTTGGGTCGTGGCGCTGGAGGGCAAGCGCCGGGCCGGCGCCCGGTTGGCGATCGAGGAGAGCGGCAGCCACAGCTTCGAGGCGCCGGGCGGGGCCTTCACCGTCACCGCCAAGGCCGACCGCATCGAGGCGCGCGGCCGCATCGCCGACATCCTCGACTTCAAGACCGGCGCGCCGCCCAGCGCCAAGCAGGTTTCGAGCGGCCTCGCGCCGCAGCTCACCCTGACCGCGGCGATCCTGGCGCGCGGCGGCTTTCCCGAGGTCGGGCCGGCCGCGCCCGGCGATCTCGTCTACATCCGCGTCAGCGGCGGGCGCATTCCCGGCCGCGAGGAGGTGCGCGCCGCGCCGCCGGAGAGCCTCGACTTCGCCGAGCGGGCGCTGCAGGGCCTGAAGCGCCGGGTGGCGGCCTTCGACGACCCGGCGACGCCCTACGTCTCCTGGGCCGCGCCGCAGTTCATCGGCCGCTACGGCGGCGACTACGACCATCTCGCCCGCTACTGGGAATGGGGCGTGATCGGCGGCGACGAGGAGGGCGGCGAATGAGCGTCGACCTCTTCGAGTGGCGTCAGGGCGAGCGCCCGCAGATCCGCGCCTCCGATCCCGACGCCTCGGTGTTCGTCGCCGCCAACGCCGGCTCCGGCAAGACCACCACCCTGGTCAACCGGGTCGCCCGCCTTTTGCTGCGCGGCGCCCGGCCCGAGGCGATCCTCTGCGTCACCTACACCAAGGCCGCCGCCGCCGAGATGCAACGCCGGCTGTTCCAGGTGCTGGGCGCCTGGGCGGTGATGGAGGACGCGGCGCTGGCCGAGCGCCTGGCCGACCTCGACGAGCCGGCGCGCAACCTCGGCCGGGCCCGCGCCCTCTTCGCCAAGGCGCTCGAGACGCCGGGCGGCATCAAGATCACCACCATCCACGCCTTCTGCGAGCGGCTCTTGAAGCGCTTCCCGCTGGAGGCGGGCGTCACGCCGGGCTTCACCGTGCTGGACGACCCCGCCGCCCGCGAGATCTCGGTCCGGGCCCGGGAGGACGTGGCGATGGCCGCGCTGAAGGCGCCGGACGGGCCGATCGGCCGCGCCTACGCCTACTTCTCCATCGAACTCGACTACGGCCGCTTCCACGACATGTTCGCCGCGTTCGAAGCCGAGCGGCAGGCGATCGGCGATTACGTCCGGGCCTGCGAGGGGCGCGGCGGCTTCGGGGCCGACATCTGGCGCCGCTGCGGCTTCTCCCGCGAGACGCCCGCCGAAGAGATCGAGGCGCAGGCGGTGGCGCGAATCCGCTGGGGCGGCTGGAAGCGCGCCGCCGAAGCCCTGCTGCAAGGCACGCCCGCCAGCGACCGGCCACGCGGCGCGGCCATGCTGGCGATGGACGAGACCACGCCCTTCGCCGACGTCTGGACGCTGTTCGCCACCAAGCCGGGGGAGCCGCGGCGCCGCCTGGCAACCAACGCCGTCGACGCCCAGGCGCGGGCCTGGCTGTCGCGGGAGCAGACACGGCTCTCCCGCGCCGCCGAGGAGGCCAAGGCGGCCCGCATCGCCGCCGCCAGCGTCCACGCCCTCAGCCTCGCCCTCGCTTACGTCGAGCTCTACGAGGCGGCGAAGGCGGCCCTGGGCGCCCTCGACTTCGGCGACCTCGTCCAGCGGACCAGGGAATTGCTCACGCGGCGCGCCGACGCCGCCTGGGTGCTGTTCAAGCTCGATGGCGGCCTCGACCATGTGCTGCTCGACGAGGCCCAGGACACCGCCCCCGAGCAGTGGGACATCCTGCGCGCGCTCACCGCCGAGTTCTTCATCGACCGCGGCGCTGGATCGCGCCCCCGCACCATGTTCGCGGTGGGCGACGAGAAGCAGTCGATCTTCTCGTTCCAGGGCGCCGCCCCGGAACGGTTGGCGGCCGAGGCCCAGGCCTTCGCCGCCATGGTCGGGCGCTCGGGACGCCCATTTCGCCAGACCCCGCTGCTGGAGAGCTGGCGCTCGGCGCCGCAGATACTCCGCTTTGTCGACGTCGCCTTCGCCCCGCCCTCGGTCGCGGCTGGCCTCAAGCCCGCCGGCAGCGAGGCCTTCCCGATCCGCCATGTCGCGACCCGCAAGACGCCCGGCGCCGTCGATCTCTGGCCGCTGGAAGAAACGGAACCCATCGACGAGCCGGACCCCTGGGCGCCGGTGGACGCCGAGCCGCCGGAGAGCGCCAACAAGAAGCTCGCCCGCCGCATCGCGCTGACCATCGACGCGATGGTGGCGCGGGGGGAGGCGGTGGCCGACCGGCGCACCGGCGCGCCCCGGCCGATGGGGTTCGGCGACGTGCTGATCCTGGTGCGCCGCCGCGGGGCCCTGTTCCACGAGATCATCCGCGCCCTGAAGCGCGTCGGCGTGGCGGTGGGCGGGGCCGACCGGATGCTGCTGTCCGAGCACGCCGCCTTCCAGGACCTGCTGGCGCTCGGCCGCTTCGTCCGGTTCCCGAGCGACGACCTGACCCTGGCGGCGCTGCTGCGCAGCCCGCTCTGCGACGTCGGCGAGACAGACCTGTTCGATCTCGCCAACGGCCGCGAGGGCTCGCTCTGGCGCGAACTGCGCGTCCGAGCCGCCGAGCGCCTGCAATGGGGCGCCGCCGCGCGGTTCCTGGAGTGGGCCAGGCGCGAGGGCGACGCCCGGGCGCCGTTCGATTTCTTCGCCCGGGTGCTGACGCGCCTCGACGAGGCCGGCGGCTCGATGAAGCGCCGGTTCCTCACCCGCCTCGGCCGCGAGGCGGAGGACGCGCTCGACGCCTTCCTGGCCGAGGCCCTGGCGGCCGAGCGGCGCGGCGTGCTGGAACTGGAGCGGTTCGTCGCCGAGATGGCCGCCAGCGAGATCGAGGTGAAGCGCGAGCAGGAGGACGCCGAGCGGCCGGGCGCGGGGGAAGTGCGGGTGATGACCGCCCACGGCGCCAAGGGCCTCGAGGCGCCGGTCGTGTTCCTGCCCGACACCACCACCCGCGCCACCGCCCAGGGCGGGCCGCTGCTGAAGGCGGAGGCTGGCGGCTTCCTCTGGGCCCCGCGCAAGGCCGAGGATTGCCCGGCGTCGAGCGCCGCTCGCGCGGCCCGCGACCAGGCCGCCGAACACGAATCCCTGCGGCTCCTCTACGTGGCCCTGACCCGGGCCCGGGACCGGCTGATCGTGTGCGGGGTGAAGACCCGGCCGCAGTTCTTCCGAGGCAGCTGGCGCGAGGTGGTCGAGGACGCCTTCGGCCATCCGGACATCGCCGCCGACGTCCGCACGGTCGAGCTCGACGGGGGCGGCCAGGCGCGGCGTTTCGGCCCCGATCCAGGCCGACTGGCGCCCGCCCCGGCGACCACGGACGCGGCCTTGACGCTCCCGAGTTGGGCAAGCCGCCTCGCGCCGACCGAGCCATCCGCCGCCCGCTACGTCGCGCCTTCCCGCCTCGGCGAGGACGTCCGCGGCCCGGCCCCGTCGCCGCTGTCGCGGCTGGGCGGACTCGGACGCTATCGCCGCGGCGACATCATCCACCGGCTGCTGCAGCTGCTGCCCGACGTCGCCCCCGCCGGCCGCGCGAACGCCGCAGCGCGGCTGCTGGCGCGCGAGTTCGATCTCACCGACGAGCAGCGGGCGGAGATGGCCGGCGCGGCGCTGGCGGTGCTGGACGACGCGCGCTTCGCCGCCATCTTCGGCCCGGGCTCCCGCGCCGAGATCGCGCTCGCCGGCGCCGCCCGCCGACTGCCGGGCGGCGTCGCCATTTCAGGCCGGGTCGACCGGCTGCTGGTCACCGACGAGCGCATCCTGGTCGCCGACTTCAAGACCAACCGCCCCGCGCCGGATCGCATCGAAGACGCAGATATCGCCTACGTCCGCCAGATGGCGGTCTACTGGGCGGTGCTGCAGGACATCTTCCCCGACCGCGCCGTGGAGGCGGCGCTGATCTGGACCGACGGACCCAAGCTCATGCCCGTGCCAGAAAATCTCTTGGCCCGCGCCCTGGACGAGATGGCTGCGTCGGGTTGATGTTCCGACCCGGTCGCCCATATGCAGCGACCGAAGAAAGGCGCGGCAATGACCCGCGCTCATAGGAGTTCGATTGATGAGCACCGTTCCGGTCACCGACGAGACCTTCGAGCAGGACGTGCTGAAGGCCAGCGGCCCCGTGCTGGTGGATTTCTGGGCCGAGTGGTGCGGCCCCTGCAAGCAGATCGCCCCCGCCCTCGACCAGATTTCCAACGAGTTGGCGGGCCACGTGACCATCGCCAAGCTGAACATCGAAGAGAGCCCCACCACGCCCTCGCGCTACGGCGTGCGCGGCATCCCCACCATGATGCTGTTCAAGGACGGCCACATGGCCTCGATGAAGGT
>DATJRL010000470.1:0-6293 GCA_035504785.1 Caulobacteraceae bacterium | reverse complement strand
GCTTTCAGCCCGGCCGACTCCAGCGCTTTGGTCACCTGGTCGGGCGTCAGCGTGGTGGCGATGTCGACGTCGGTGATCGGCTGGCGCAGCACCGCGTTGCGCACGCAGCCGCCGACGAAGCGCGCGCAACCGGGACCTCCGGCCGCCTCCAGCGCCGCGATCACCGCCTTGGTGGCCGGCGCGGTCATCCAGCCCTGCGCGCCCAAGCTTTCGATCAAGGCGCGGCCCCGATCACGCGACCGCGGCGCCGTAGAGCCGGTCGTACAGAGCCCGGATCATCCCGGCCGTGGCGCCCCAGATGTACTGGCCTTCCCAGGTCGCCGCGTAGAACCGGCGGCGATCCCCCGCCGGGGTCTCGCGTTCCTGGGCCTCCAGGTTCCTCGGATCCATCAGGAAGGTGAACGGGGCTTCGAAGATGTCGGCGACTTCGTGGGGGTTGGGCCTCAGGCTCATTCGCGACGAGACGAACCCGACCACCGGGGTGATCTGATAGCCGGTGCCGGCCGTGCGGTAGGGCGTGGAAAGTCCGACGAGCTCCACGCAGGCCGGATCGAGGCCGATCTCCTCCTGCGCCTCGCGCAGCGCCGTGTCCCAGGGCGTCTCGCCGGGATCGCACCGCCCGCCTGGAAACGCCACCTGGCCGGTGTGGCGGCGGAGGGTGTCGGCGCGGCGGGTCAGCAGCACCGAAAGCCCGGCCTCGCGCTCGACGAGCCCGACCAGCACGGCCGCCGGCGTCCAGGCGATGGTGTCGTCGGCGGCCTTGGCCGGATCGAGGCTGAGGTCCGCGCGCACCTGCATGCCGCCAAGGATGCTCTCGTCGAGCGGTTCGAGGTGGTTGGCGATCCAGGCGCGAAGCTCGGCGGGAGACCTGCCCTCGGTCACGGCAGGTGAACCCTTGCGGGCCCGACCGGGAACCAGACCCCGTTGGACCAGACGCCCAGGCGCGGACCGTCCGGCGTGATGCGTTCCTCGGCCATATCCACCAGTTCGTAGAACACCGGGCGGGCGATAAGCGCCTCCAGGCCCCGGCGCACGTGCAGGTAGGGACGCGGCTCGCCGCCCGGCTCGGTCTCCACGCGGATGGCGTTGTCCGGCCCCGCTTCCAGCTCGTCGCCAACGTTGGTCAGGAAGCGCAAGCCCTCGCCGACGCGGTCGACGCGCACGGCGACGAACGGGGCGTCTTCGACGGTGATCTTCATCTTCTCGACCGGGGTGACCAGATAGATTCCGTCCGGGTCCTTGCGGAGCACGGTGGAGAAGAGGCGCACCAGCGCCTCGCGGCCGATCGGCGAGCCTTCGTGGAGCCACTGCCCATTCCGCCTGATCACGATGTCGATCTCGCCGCAGTGGGCGGGATTCCACAGATGCACTGGCGGCAGACCGCGTCCCGGCGCCTGCTTCGCCGCCTGCGTCACCCGCTCCAGACCGCCCTGCGCCTGCTCCGACATGCGTCGTAGGTAGGCCGAACCGTCGAGGGGCTCAAGGATTGGAGGCTCTCGCCGCGGCGACGGCGCCCTCCAGCTCCGCCTCGGCGCCCGGAACCAGCGCCAGCGCCAGCACCCGCCGCTGGTCCACCGGGCCGGGCATCACGACCTTGGCGGCCGGCGTGAACCCGTGCGGGCCAAAGAGGGGCATGTCGCCGACCAATACGATCAGGCGATGGCCTGCCGCGGTCGCGGCGACGCAGGCGCGGGAGATCAGGGACCCGCCCAGCCCATTGCGACGGTACGCGGGCTCAACGGCGATCGGTCCCAGCAATATCGCGGGCCGGCCGCCCACCGTCACCCGCCAGAGTTGCACGCTGCCGACGAGGCGATCCTCGTCCCAGGCCAGAAACGAGAGGTCGTACTCCGGCGCGCCGCCTTCGCGCAGCCGCTCCGCGGCCTTGGCGTAGCGGCCCGGGCCGAACGCGCGCAGGACCAGCGCCGCGACGGCGTCAGCATCTTCGGGCCGTTCCCGGGCAAGGCGCGGCAGGGTGGTCGTGGCGGCGTTCATGGGGAGTTGGCGCGCATAGGGCCAATGGCGGCAGGGGTCAACGTCGCCAGCGCCGCGATTGCGCCCGCGACCAAGCTCGCGCTCCCGGGGGCCGATCGGCGCCGTCGTCTACCGCGGCTGGGGCGCGCTGATCGTCACCGGGCTCTGGGCGCGAATGTTTCCCGCCTTGCGCACCGCCGACCGCCTCGAATAGAGCAGACGCCCGAAACGGCTTTTCGTTTTTGCGGAGATAGACCCATGGGCATTTTGGACGGGAAGGTCGTCCTGGTTACGGGCGGCGGCAACGGCATTGGCCGAGACTGCGCGCTGATCGCGGCCAAGGAAGGCGCGAAGGTGGTGGTCAACGACCTCGGCGGCAGCCTGGCGGGCGGCGACGAGGGCTCGGCCGGCCCAGCCGAGACGGTCGCGCAGGAAATCCGCGCCGCCGGCGGCGAGGCCGTGTCCAACTCCGACAGCGTCACCAACCTCGAGGCGGTGAAGGGCATGGTCGACCAGGCCATCAAGGCCTTCGGCGGCCTGCATGCGGTGATCAATCCGGCGGGCATCCTGCGCGACGGCATGTTCCACAAGATGAGCGAGCAGGACTGGGACCGCGTCATCGACGTGCACCTGAAGGGCTCGTTCAACGTGGCGCGCGCCTCGATCGAGCACTTCCGCGACCAGAACGACGGCGCCTACGTCTTCTTCACCTCCACCTCGGGCCTCCTGGGCAACGTCGGCCAGACCAACTACGGCGCGGCCAAGATGGGCATCGCAGGCTTGTCGCGGATCATCGCCATGGAAGGCGCCCGAAACAACGTGCGCGCCAACTGCCTGGCGCCCGTCGCCTGGACCCGGATGACCCAGTCGGTGCCGGTGAAGGACGAAGCGGCCGCCGCGCGTCGCGCCCAGATGGCCCAAGCGATCCGTCCGGACCAGCCGGCGCGCCTGTCGGTCGCGCTCTGCGCCGACGCGGCCAAGAATGTCACCGGCCAGATCTTCGGCGCCAGCGGCGAGAACATCATCCTCTACTCGCAGCCGCGGCCGATCGAGACGGTGACCAAGCCGGAAGGCTGGACCCCGTCCACCATCATTTCCGAGGCCTTCGCCAAGATGAGCGAGAAGTTCTACCCCCTCGCCCGCCCGGTCCCGAGCATGGCCCAGGCGGCGGAACAGTCGCGGTAAAGTCGTCCCTCGACAGCCCTCCCCTTCATGGGGAGGGAAGGTCAGGCTTTGGCGTCGCCGGCGTCGAAGAGGAGCTCGACCCGCTCGGCGGGCTCGATGTGGGCCGCGGCCGCCGCGGCGCGGCGGGCTTCGAGGCTGCGGCTGAACCGGGCCGCGCCGAGGCGGCCGGCATGCAGACTGCGTCCCCGCAGCCAGACCCTCAGAGCTTCGCGCAACACCGCCGCGGCGGAGGCCAACTCGCCGGCATCCACGACGGCCTTGACCTGCAGCAGTTGCTGCGCCGTCAGCGCGACGCTGATCCTTCGGGCACGTTTCATCGCGTCTCTCCCGGCAGGCCCCCGGACATTACCTTATCGTAACACGAAAGCCGCCGGGTCCACGCACGGTTCCGCCAGCTGCGCGACACGCTTTGGTGATTGGCCGTTAAGGTTGGCCCGGAGTCGGCCGATGGTCAGCGCTTCAGCTGGACGAACCGCGCCCCGCCCGCCTCGAAGCTGGCGCAAACCCGCTCGCGCGGCGTCTCGACGGGCTTCGCATCGCCGCTGGTGACGATCCAGCCGCCCGGCGCCACGAACGCAAGCCAGGCGTCGGTCTCGGCGACTGCGGTCGCCAGATGGAGCAGTGCGACCCGGCCCTGGTAGGGCGTCTCGCCGAAGGTGGCTGTCTTGGCGACGAAACCCGGGCCGTAGCCGGCGCCGTCGCGGCCCCGCTGGTAGTTCAGCCGCCCCTCCGCGACCGGCGCCACGGCGATCTCGAAGTCCGCGAGCGCCGCCTCGCGCCAGTCGTCTCGACAGAGCACCGCGCCGACCTGGTAGCGGCGGGCCAACCAGACCAACAACGCCGCGGTGCGGCCCGCGCCGGATCCGATCTCCACGACGTCGCCCGCCGGGGCGTGGCGCATGGCTTCGACGAAGGCGACCAGTTGCTCGTCGGCGGCTTCGCCTGGGATGGACGCGGCCAGCCGTACGAGGCCGGCTCGCTCCGCCTGCGACAACTGCGGCTTGCCAGGCAGCGCTGGCCAGAAGCACGGCGCTCGGACCAGCGCGACGCGCTCAGCAAAGCTGAGAGGGGCCTCGTCCTGACCGACGGAGTTGATCGGAAAAGCAAGCACAGCGTCGCCCATGCCGCAGGCCTCCTTCACGGCGGCGATGAACCGCCGATCGCGGTGAGGAGATCACCCGACCACGCGCCGGTTAAGGACGCGCTAAGTCGCACCCCCGCGGCGCCTTGACCCGGCCCGCGCCAGGCCCGAAGACGCTTCCAACAGGTGTTTGAACGACAATGGGAGCAGCGGCATGGGCCGGCTGGAAGGACGATCGACCGTGGTGACCGGGGCCGGCAGCGGCATCGGCCGCGCCACGTCGCGTATGTTCGCTCGCGAAGGCGCCGCCGTCGTCTGCGTCGATCGCACGGCCGAGGCCGAAGCCACAGCCGCCATGATCCGCGAGGCGGGCGGGCGCGCGGTGGCGGTTCAGGGCGACGCCGGCAAGGAGGACGACGTCAGAGCCTACATCGCGCGAGCGGTCAGCGAGTTTCGCGGCCTCGACGCGGTCTACGCCAACGCCGGCATCGGCGCCGCGCCCGGCGCCTTCGGGACCATGGACCAGATCACCCCGGAGGGCTGGATGGAGGTGCTGCGGATCAACCTGATCGGGCCCTTCCTGGCCATCAAGCACGCCAGCGAGATCATGCGGGCCAAGGGAAAGGGCTCGATCATCTGCACCGCTTCGGTCGCCGGCATCCGCTCCGGCGCCGGCGGCGTGCCCTACTCCGCCTCCAAGGCGGGCGTGATCAACCTGGTCCAGACCACCGCCAACGAGCTCTACGGCACCGGCGTGCGCGTCAACGCCATCTGCCCGGGCCTGATCGAGACCGGCATGACCCGCGCCGTCTACCAGCGCGCCCGCGAACGCGGCACCGAGGACCGCATCGGCCAGCTGAATCCGCTGCGCCGCGGCGGCGAACCGGAGGAGATCGCCGGGGCGGCGCTGTTCCTGGCCTCCGACGACAGCTCCTACGTGAACGGTCAGGCCATCGCGGTCGACGGCGGGCTGTCGTCGTCGCATCCGGTCGGGCAGCGGCGCGGGCCACGCTAGCCGGTTCCGCCAGGGCAAGCTTGCCCACACCGCGCCGCCTGGGCCAACATCGAGGCAAGAGCCGGCAAACAAGCGGCCATCAGGAACGAGAGGATGGGACGGTAGATGAGCGTCAAAGGCAAAGCCTACATGGTGGGCGTCTGGGAGCACCCGCTCCGCGACATCCCCCACCTCTCCACCGCCCAGGTCCACGCCGAGTGCGCGAAGGGCGCGCTGGAGGACGCCGGTCTCTCGTTCGACGACGTCGACGCCTACTTCTGCGCCGGCGACGCGCCGGGCTTCGGGGCGCTGTCGATGGCCGACTACATGGGCCTGAAGCTGAAGCACACCGACTCCACGGAGACCGGCGGCTCGTCCTACATCGTCCACGCCGGCCACGCCGCCGAGGCGATCGCAACGGGCAAGTGCAAGGTGGCGCTGATCACGCTCGCCGGGCGCCCGCTCGGCTCGCGCAACGGCCTCGGCGACGCGGCCACCCGCACCGAGCGCTTCCGCATGACGCCGCAGAGCGGCGGGGGCGGCGGCATCAACGAGGTTCCGGAGTCAGGCTTCGAGAACATCTGGGGCGGCACCACCCACAACACCTACGGCATGTGCGCCATGCGCCACATGCACCAGTACGGCACCACCTCCGAGCAGCTGGCCTGGATCAAGGTCGCGGCCTCGCACCACGCGCAGTGGAACGAGCACGCCATGCTGCGCGAGGTGGTCACGGTCGAGGACGTGCTGGACTCGCCGATGATCGCCGACCCTCTGCACCGGCTCGACTGCTGCGTGATCTCCGACGGCGGCGGGGCGGTGATCATGGCCGCGCCGGAGGTGGCCAAGAGCCTGAAGCGGCCGCTGGTCAAGGTGATCGGACACGGCGAGGCGCCGAAGGGCCCGCGCGGCGGCAAGGACCTCGACCTCACCTTCTCCGGCGCCGCCTGGTCCGGTCCGCCGGCCTGGGCCGAGGCCGGGATCACGCCCGCCGACATCAAGTACGCCTCGATCTACGACAGCTTCACCATCACCGTGCTGATGCAGATCGAGGACCTC